>DATCXE010000208.1:0-3897 GCA_036565985.1 Bradyrhizobium sp. | reverse complement strand
CCGATATAGGGCATGAAGACGCGCGGGCGTCCGGCGATGTTGGTGCCGACATACCATGAGCTGCAGGTCGAGCGCAGCGAGATCTTCGACACCTCGTTGACATGCTCGACCCACTCATCCTCGTGTGTCTGCACCGGTTCGATGGTCGCAGCGCCAATGTCGCGCATATGCGCCATGCAGTCCGCCATCCAGTCGACATGCTGCTCGATGGCCTGGATCATGCTCGCCAGCACCGACGGACTGCCCGGCCCGGTGATGGTGAAGAGATTGGGAAAGCCCGCCGTCGCCACGCCGAGATAGGCGCGTGGACCGGCCCGCCATTTCTCCGCCAGCGTCCGGCCGCCGCGGCCGGTGATCGCGATCCGGTCGAACGATCCGGTCATCGCCGCAAAGCCGGTCGCGCAGACGATGGCGTCGAGCGGATATTCCGTGCCGTTCACCTCGATGCCGTTGGCCGTGAAGCGTTCGATCGGCGTCTTTGACACGTCTACCAGCTTCACATGCGGCAGATTGTAGGTCTCGAAATATCCGGTATCGACGCACAGGCGCTTGCAGCCGAACACGTTATGCGGGCACAGCAGATCGGCCGTGGCCGGATCCTTGACGATGGAGCGGATCTTGTCGCGTGCGAAATCGGCGATGGTGTCGTTGGCGGCCTTCTCGAACAGCAGGTCGCCATAGGCGCCGAGGAAAGGCAATCCGCCGCGCTGCCAGGCTTCTTCATATTGCCGCGTGCGTTCTTCCGGCGTGGCTTCGAGCGCGGGCTTCATGTTGAACGGGAAATAGAAGCCTGTTGGTCGCGCACGGGCTTTCGCGCGGAGCGCCGGATAGTCGGCCTTGATCGTGCGGCGATACTCCGGCGTCAGCTTCTCGTTCCAGGCCGGCACGGTGTAGGTCGCGGTGCGCTGGAACACGGTCAGCGCGGATGCCTGCTCCGCAATGATCGGGATCGACTGGATCGCCGACGAACCGGTGCCGATCACGCCGACACGAAGCCCGGTGAAATCGACCCCTTCATGCGGCCATTCGCCGGTGTGGTAGATCGGGCCCTGAAAATCCTCGCGTCCCTCAAAGGGGACATGGTTTGCGGCCGAGAGACAGCCGACCGCCATGATGCAGAATTTGGCTGACACGCGATCGCCGCGATCGGTCTCGATGCGCCAGCATTTCGCCTTCTCATCGAAAGTTGCCGCGGTGACGCGCGTGTCGAACAGGATGTGCCGGCGCAGGTCGAAGCGGTCGGCGACGTGGTTGGCGTAGCTCAAAATCTCCGGCTGCGGCGCGTATTTCTCCGACCAGTCCCATTGCTGGTCGAGCTCTTCGGAGAACGAGAAGGAATACTGCATGCTCTCGACGTCGCAGCGCGCGCCGGGATAGCGGTTCCAGTACCAGGTGCCGCCGACGCCACCGCCGGCCTCATAGACCCGCGCGGTGAATCCGAGTTCGCGAAGGCGGTGCAGCATGTACATGCCGGCGAAGCCGGCGCCGACGATGATGGCGTCGAAATTTACACCGACTTCAGGCGCACGTTGAGGCTGGTCTTGCGGCGGCATGCGGGCTCCCGGATTGAAGCGTTTCCCGTCGCGAGCAGGCGCCGCTCTTGCCGGCGGCGTCTTCGTTCGCTTGCGATCACGCCTGACAGAACAGCGTAAAGTGCGCTGGCGGTCAATTGTGCAGGCGCGCTTCCGTCCCCGCAGCGATGCGGGCCTGACATGCCCGCACGCGGGTCCAGCGATTGCGGAGCGCGGAGGCTACAGCGTCTTGAGGTATTCGATCAGTGCCTTTCGGTCGCCGGGTGACAGCGCCGGTCCGATGACACCTTTGATCTCCTTTTCCTTGCTGTATTCCTTCCTGAATTCGTGGCCCGTATTCCAGTTGCCGCGAATCGAGGTGTCGAATTCGAAACCGTTCTCGATCTTGTCGAAGATGTAACCGAGGTTGACCGGATCGTATTCGCGGTTGCCGAGATAGAATTTCTTCGGCCGGTCCTCGGGCGGGCCCAGCAATGCCTCGATGGTCGGGACGGAGCCGTTGTGAAGATAGGGCGGTGTCGCCCATACACCGTTGAGCGGGCGAACTTTGTATGCCAGTTCGCCGCGAAGCTCGTTCGGCATGTAACCGTCGATCTTCTTGCGGTCTTCCGCGTTCACCGGCGGCTTCTTATGGTCGAACACGTAGTTGACGGTCTTCTCGACCACTTCGCCGAGTGCAAATGCGAAGCTGCTGTTCTTGACGCCGAGATTGGCGGGAACGGACACCGTCCGGTTGAGCATGTCGGCGGCCTGCGCGGGGTCGGTCCCGATGTGCGAGATCGGAACATTCTCGACCTTCAGGATCGGCTCATTGGCCTCGTTCTTCGTCCACCAGTCCTTGTTGTTGAAGTCCCAGAACGCCGCGCTCGACACCGGCGGGCGGTGACATTCCTGGCAATGGGTCTTGTAGAGCTCGGCGCCTTGCGCTGCCAGCTTCTGGTCGATCGGCGGCAAAATGTCGTTTGGCCATTTCGGTGATTTGAGGCCCGGGAAACCGTCCTTCGCGTTCGGCTGCTTGTCGCCCTTGATCATCTGTTCCATCTCGAACAGCGATTCGACGTTTACGCTCGATTTGTAGAGGCCCTTCGACGGGTCGATGAGATTGAGCTCGGCCGACACGCCGAGCGACTCGCCGGCGTTGCGCACGATCGGCTGCATGATCGAGCCGTTATACTGCACCCAGTCAAACCACGGCGTATTCCAGATCCGCGGATAATGCACCGGCGCCGACGAGCCCGCGTAGTTTTCCGGCTTCTTCAGGTCGACCGAAAACACCTGGTTGCCGATCCGGTTGAGCGCGTCGAGCCGTCCGTAGCCTTCGAGGACGCTCTGCGACGCGACGCGCTTTTCCAGCGCCTGCACTTCGCCGTACTGCTTCAGGACCTGGCTGAGCTGATCCTTCAGCGCCTCGCGGTCGGCGACCGTGGAATCCGGTCCCAGGATGTTTTCGGCGAACCGGTTGAATCGGGTCGGGATGAAGCGCGTCAGCAGCAGCGAGACGCCCATGCCCTGCTTCATCGTGAAGAGACTGGTGAGCGCCGGCCCGCCGTCGATGACGACCGCGGTGTCCTTGTAGGTGAAGCGTCCGGTGTGACAGGCGGCGCAGGTCAGGCCTATTGCGGTCATGTCCTCCTTGGTGCGCGGGTTCTTCCACGGTGCGCCGGTCGGGTCGAGCATCGGACCGCCCTTTGCGAAGCCGATCGGAAGCGCCTTCTTGCCCGGGATGATGGTGTCCGGAATGAAGCCATAGCGGTCGAGATAGGCGGTCTCGCTGAAGTCGCCGGCCTTGTTGAAAACCAGCCAAGGAATCGTCGGCTGTTCCAGCGCCATGAACCATTCGTAGGGGAAGCCGAACGTCCGTGTGCCCTGGTCGGCGTGATAGAACCAGCTCAGCTTTTCCTTGCTGATGCCCTGGTCGAGCCAGACGGTTTTCTTCGGTTGCGGATACTCGGCGATCCTGACGTGAAGCTGGTCCCAGGCGGCGGCGATGTCATCCTTGAAGGCGACGTAGACACCGCCGATGATCAATGCCCCGAAAACAAGCTTTGCAATCGTCCTGCCACGCATGGCCGCCCCTTCTAAAAGCCGCGCCATTCGCGCGCAATATTCGTTTGTTATCAAAAGCACCGGATAAGCGAATCATCCTCGGCGTGCGATGTAATATCATACCATCTCGTGGTGGCGTCGTAAGCGCGTCCGTGAATCCGGCAGTTCGGATGTGGCATGATTTCGCACCGATCGCAGCATTCCAAGGTGCTTCGGAAGTGCGATAGATTTTCTTGGTGCGTTGCCGCCGGCACGTATAAAGACGCCGTTTGACTTTGACGTTGCGTCAAACGTGCATAGTGTCGCGGCCGGCACATCG
>DATCXE010000185.1:0-2434 GCA_036565985.1 Bradyrhizobium sp. | reverse complement strand
TGTCATCGAATCCGCGAAGATCGGCCTGCGAAAGCCCGACCCGGGCATCTACCGCATGATGGTCGAAACGCTGAAGGTCGATCCCAAGAACTGCGTCTATCTCGACGATCTCGGCGTCAACCTGAAGCCCGCGCGCGAGATGGGCATGACCACGATCAAGGTGCTCAACGCCGCACAGGCCATCACCGAGCTCGAAGCGGCAACCGGGCTGACATTGCGCTAGGCGGAAAAAGCCAAATTTGCGCGCGCCTCATGCCCAAACGGCGCTTGTTCTTTGCCGGGAACGCAGGCAGAACATTCCGAAATCTACCGAATTCGGAGTCGAAACCCCGTGGCTGAAAATCGGCCGTTGGCCTCTATCGAGGCAGTGGAAAGCGGTCTTGCAGCGCAAGGCTACATCGCAAGCCGCCAGATCGCGACCGCGGTCTATCTGGCGCAGCAAATAGAGAAGCCCATCCTGGTCGAGGGACCTGCCGGCGTCGGCAAGACCGAACTCGCCAAGGCGATCGCCGCCTGGCGCGGCCTGAAGATGATCCGCCTGCAATGCTATGAGGGACTGGACGAGGCCAAGGCGCTCTACGAGTGGAAATACGCAAAACAGCTTCTGTACACGCAGATCCTCAAGGACAAGCTCGGTGAAGTGCTGGGCGGCGCGCCGACGCTCGAGGCGGCGCTGAACCAGCTGCATGATTTCGGCGACGTGTTCTTTTCGAAGGAATTCGTCGAGCCGCGGCCGCTGCTGCAGGCGCTGGAACAGCCTGCCGGCTGCGTGCTGCTGATCGACGAAATCGACAAGTCGGACGCCGAATTCGAATCGCTGCTGCTGGAAATTCTCAGCGACTTCCAGGTGACGATCCCGGAACTCGGAACCGTTGTCGCCGTCGCGCCGCCGACGGTGATCCTGACCTCGAACAGCGAGCGCGATCTCGGCGACGCGCTGAAGCGGCGCTGCCTGCATCTTCATATCGGCTTTCCCGAACAGAAGCTCGAAGAGCGCATCGTCGAGAGCCGGGTGCCCGGCATCTCGCAAAACCTGCGCAGGCAGATGGTGGGCTTCATCCACGAGATCCGCACGCTCGATCTGAAGAAGCTGCCGTCGGTCAGCGAAACAATCGACTGGGCGCGGGTGCTGGTGCTGTTGCAGGCGCCGGAGCTTGGTCACGAAGTAGTCAAGGACACGTTGAACGTTCTCCTGAAGTACGAGGCGGATATCGAGGCAGCCATGCCCCAGGTCTCCACTTTCATTTCCAAGGTCTCGCGTCAGAACGTCTTCGGGTGACACCGGAATGAGAGAGAACCTGCATCGCTTCTTTCGTGCGGCGCGGGGCGCGGGAGTGAGACTCTCGCCGGCCGAAAGCATCGACGCGATGCGCGCCGTCTCCAAGGTCGGCTTTACCGACCGGGCGGTGCTGCGGGACACGTTCCTGCTGACACTGGCCAAGACGCAGGATGAAAAGAAGGCGCTCGGCGACTGCTTCGACCTGTTCTTCGATCAGCCCGAACCGCAGGCTCCGTCCGAAGATGTCAAGGCGGACGAACAGAACCAATCGGAATCCAGTTCCTCATCCGGGGAGCCTGATGACGCCAGCGGCGGTGGCGAGCAGGCCGAGGGGCTCGGCCAGCTTGCGCAGATGCTGCTGTCGCAGGACCGCAACCAGATTTCGGCGGCGATCGCCAACGCGGCAAGCGCAGCCTCGCTGTCCGACATCCGCTACTTCACCCAGCGCGGCATCTTCTCCGGACGCATCCTCGACCAGATGGGGATCCAGCGCCTGCGCGACGATCTCGACGATCTGATAGCGACCAATCCGGCGCTGGCGGAACGGCTGACCAACGCGCTGGACGGATTGCGCGGCACGGTCCGCGAAACGGTTTCGCAGGCGTTGCTGCTCTACGGGCGCGAGGAAGCCGAAAACCTGCGCAACGAAATTTTGGCCAACGCGCCACTGTCGCGGATCGAGCCGCGGCAGGTCGAACAGATGCGGCGCCTGATCCGCCAGATTGCGCGCCGCCTGCGCGAGCGCTATTCCAAGCCGCGCAAGCGCCAGCGCCGCGGCCACCTCGACGTGCGCCGCACGATCCGGCGCAATGCGGCGTGGGGCGGCGTGCCGTTTCTCACCGCATGGAAGCGGCGGCACCGCGACAGGCCGAAGATCGTCGCACTCTGCGACGTCTCAGGCTCGGTGGCGCGGGTTTCGGATTTCTTCCTGCTGTTGATCCACAGCCTGCACGAGGTGGTCGACGACGTTCGCTCGTTTGCGTTCTCCGGCCACCTGATCGAGGTCAGCGACATCCTGGAAAAGAAATCGCCGGAAGAGGCGATGGCCGAGATCATGTCCAAGGTCGGCTTCGGTTCGTCCGATTACGGCAATTCCTTCGATGATTTCGAGCACGGCTGGATGAGCGCGATCACGCCGCAAACGACAGTGATCGT
>DATCXE010000100.1:0-4900 GCA_036565985.1 Bradyrhizobium sp. | reverse complement strand
GTTCCGGCCCGCCGCTGACAGCGTTCCGATCCCGGAACAGCAGACGGCGCAGGACAGCTACGACGAGACTCATCCCGACCGTCTCAAAGGAGACACGATCAAGAGCGCAATGGCGACCCCGGCGCTCATGATGGGAATGCTTTTCCCGGTGATTGGAGCGGTAGCCGCCTTTCTGCTGCTGCGCGGTCACGACCTGCCCGGCGGCGGATTTGTCGCCGGCGTCACGATGGCCGTGGCCTTCATTCTCCAGTACATGGCCCGCGGGACAGTATGGGTGGAAGCGCGGCTGCGCGTCCTGCCGGTACGGTGGATGGGGATAGGACTGCTCCTCGCCGTCAGCGTTGGCGCCGCCGCGTGGCTGTCTGGCCGGAACTTCCTGAGTTCGTCCTTCTCCTATATCGACATTCCATTGATCGGAGCCGTTCCACTGGCGACTGCGCTCGTGTTTGATCTTGGCGTGTTCGCGCTGGTGGTTGGTGCGACCGTGCTGATGCTGATCGCGATCGCGCATCAGTCCGTGCGCAGTCACCGGGCACCGAGCGAGCGGGGGCCTGTCGGACCTGCGGCCTCTCCAAAGGTCGAGGTGCGATAATGGAGATCATACTTTCTCTCGGCATTGGCGTGCTCGCCGGTTCCGGCGTCTGGCTGATCCTCCGGCCGCGCACGTTCCAGGTCATCATCGGCCTGTCGCTGCTCTCCTATGCGGTCAATCTCTTCATCATCGCCATGGGGCGGCTTCGGACCGGCGCCGCTCCGATCCTGGCCGCGCGCGAGGCGGGCGACCCTGCACACTTTGCCGACCCGGTACCGCAAGCGCTTGTCTTGACCGCCATCGTGATCAGCTTTGCCACGACGGCGCTGTTCCTGGTCGTCCTGCTCGCGTCGCGCGGCCTGACGGGCACCGATCATGTCGACGGACGGGAGCCCGAACAGTGACTCGTTTCGCCGACCATTTGATGATCGCGCCAGTGGTGTTGCCGATGTTCGCCGGAGCGATGATGCTCGCCCTCGGCGGAGAGCAGCGCCGCAACGTCAACGCCATGCTCAATGTCGCGAGCACCTTCGCGCTCGTGGTCATCGCCATCGCATTGCTCCGGGCTGCGGACGCAGCCCCGACCGGCGTGGCGGGCGTGTACCGGCTGGGTGACTGGCCCGCTCCGTTCGCCATCGTGCTCGTGGCGGACCGGCTGGCCACCGTCATGTTGCTGCTGACCAGTCTCCTGGCGGCCGCCGCAGTTGTATTCTCGCTGGCCCGCTGGCACCGCGCAGGCGTGCTTTTCCATCCCCTGTTTCAGTTCCTCCTGATGGGGATCAATGGAGCGTTTCTCACCGGCGATCTCTTCAACCTTTTCGTTTTCTTCGAGGTGATGCTCGCAGCCTCGTACGGCATGGCGCTGCATGGCTCCGGGCCCGCCCGCGTCAAGGCCGGGTTGCAATACATTGTCGTGAACCTTGCCGCTTCACTGTTGTTTCTGATCGGCGTCAGCCTGATCTACGGCGTCTCCGGCACGCTCAACATGGCTGATCTTGCCGCACGTATCCCGGCAATGCGCACAGAGGATCGCGCGTTGCTGGAAGCGGGAGCCGGCGTCCTGGGCATTGCGTTCCTCGTCAAGGCGGGCATGTGGCCCTTGTGCTTCTGGCTACCGACGACGTATGCCGCCGCCGCCCCACCGGTCGCCTCGATCTTTGCAATCCTCACGAAAGTCGGCGCCTACATTGTGCTGAGGCTATACCTGCTCCTGTTCGGCGATGACGCGGGAGCATCGGCGCAATTCGGCGGCGAATGGCTGTTGCTGGGCGGGCTCGCAACTGTCGCATTCGGCGCCATCGGGAGCCTGGCGTCACAGGACATGGCGCGGCTCGCGGGCTTTTCGGTGCTTGTATCCTCCGGCACGGTGCTTGCTGCCATCGGCATGGGGCAGGTCGGTGTGACGGGCGGAGCCCTGTTCTACCTCATCAGTTCGACGCTCGGGCTGGGTGCATTTTTCCTTTTGATCGAACTCGTCGAGCGAGGCCGGGAGCCGGGCGCGGACGTGCTCGCGGTGACGCGGGAGGCATACGGAGAAGAGGACGATCCGGAACAATCAAACGAAGTCGGCATCGCGATCCCGGCGACGATGGCGATCCTCGGTGTGGCCTTCATCGGCTGCGCCCTTGTCATCTCGGGACTGCCGCCGCTCTCCGGATTCATCGCCAAGTTTGCCCTCCTGACCGCTGCGCTCAATCCACCGACTGGCGCCGTCTCGACCGCGAGCTGGGTTATGCTTCCCGTTCTGATCCTGTCGGGACTGGCGGCACTCATCGCCATGACGCGCGCCGGCATCCGTGCCTTCTGGGCTTCGCCGGACCGCACTTTACCGCGCGTGCGCCTGATCGAGGTAGCGCCGGTCGGAGCGCTCCTGCTGCTGTGCGTAGTCCAGACCATCCAGGCCGGCCCGATCATGCGCTTCATGCAGGCAACGGCGCAATCGCTGCACGCCCCTCACGACTATATCCGCGGTGTCCTCGGTTCTGCAGCAGAGCGGCCGAAGGGCCCGATGGGGCCAACATGACCCGGCTCTTCCCCTCTCCTGTGGTAAGCGCCGGCCTTCTGATTCTCTGGCTGCTGCTCAATAACCTTTCGGTGGGACATATCCTTTTTGGCGGCGCCGTCGCCCTGATCGGAGGCTGGGCGCTTGCCGCGCTGGAGCCGCCGAAGGCACGTGCTCGGCGGCTGCTCGCTGTCTTCCACCTGGCGGCTCTCGTCATTGCGGACATTGTGCGATCCAATCTCGCCGTCGGTCGCATCATTCTTGGGCTAGAGCGAAGCCGATTTACCTCAGGTTTCGTGGAGATCCCGCTCGAGCTTCGTGATCCCTATGGCCTGGCGACGCTTGCCTGCATCATCACATCGACGCCCGGTACCTTATGGGTGGATTTCAACGAAGCGAGCGGCACGTTGACCATTCATGTTCTTGATCTGGTCGACAAGACCGAATGGGTTCGCACCATAAAGGGGCGCTACGAGCGACTGCTGCTGGAGATTTTTGCATGAGCACGATGCTTGCCTGGTCGATCACGGCGGCGCAGATCCTGTTGAGCCTCGCCATGATGTGCGCCACATTCCGCATCCTTTGGGGACCACGGGCGCAGGACCGGGTCGTCGGCTTCGACACACTTTATGTGAACGCGATGCTGCTGCTTCTCGTGATCGGCATTCGGTCAGGCAACACACTCTATTTCGAGATCGCTCTGATGATTGCCCTGCTCGGATTTGTGAGCACCGTAGCGCTCGCCAAGTTCCTGCTGCGTGGCGAGGTGATCGAATGAATGAAGTGACGGACGTCCCTGCCCTCGCGACGATCCTGACTGCGGCGTTCCTGATCGGCGGCGCCGTAATCACGCTGATCGGGTCGCTGGGACTGCTCCGATTCCGGAACTTCTACCAGCGCGTCCATGCGCCAACCCTTGGAACAACGCTCGGCACGGCCTGCGTCGCAACGGCATCGATGATCTATTTCTCGGCTCTGGGAAGCCGGCCCGTGCTTCACGAACTGCTGCTGATCGTTTTCGTCACGACGACCACTCCCATAACGTTGATGGTTCTCGTCCGCGCAGCACGATTCCGCGACCAGGCCGAAGGCTCCGGCGTGGAAGACGAACATGGCTGAGTTCATCGAACAACGGGAGAGACCGCCAGAATATCGACGTTCAGCCTCTCCGTGACGCTGCCTTGCGCGCACCCTAAAGGTCAACGACTAGGTCAAACTCGGCAGATCGAGTCCATTGGCATGGGCGCATGCAATCGCGCTTTCGTAGCCCGCGTCGGCATGACGCATCACTCCAGACGCCGGATCGTTCCAAAGCACCCTCTCGATGCGGCGCCCCGCCTCCGGGGTTCCGTCGGCGACAATGACCATGCCGGCGTGCTGCGAATAGCCGATCCCGACCCCTCCGCCATGATGTAGCGAGACCCAGGTGGCCCCGCTGGCACAGTTGAGCAACGCATTGAGCAGCGGCCAGTCGGATACCGCATCAGATCCGTCGCGCATTGCCTCGGTTTCGCGGTTCGGGCTCGCAACGGAGCCGCTGTCGAGATGATCGCGACCGATGACGATCGGCGCCTTCAGTTCGCCCTTCGCCACCATTTCATTGAACGCCATGCCCAGCCGATGACGATCGCCAAGGCCGACCCAGCAGATCCGCGCCGGCAGCCCCTGAAACTTGATCCGCGCCCTGGCCATGTCGAGCCAATTGTGAAGATGCTTGTCGTCCGGCATCAGCTCCTTGACCTTGGCGTCGGTGCGGAAGATGTCCTCGGGATCGCCCGATAGCGCGGCCCAGCGGAACGGCCCGACGCCGCGGCAGAACAGCGGACGGATGTAGGCCGGCACGAATCCGGGGAAATCGAACGCGTTCTTCAGCCCCATATCCTTCGCCATCTGGCGGATGTTGTTGCCATAGTCGAGCGTCGGAATGCCCTGGGCGTGGAAGTCCAGCATGGCCTGAACATGACCGACCATCGAGGTCTTGGCCGCCGCTTCGACCGCTTTCGGGTCGGCCTGCCGTCGCGTCTCCCATTCCGCGAGCGTCCATCCCTTCGGCAGGTAACCGTTGATCGGGTCATGCGCGCTGGTCTGGTCGGTAACGATGTCCGGCCTCACACCACGGCGCACCAGTTCGGGAAATATATCGGCGGCATTTCCGAGCAGGCCGACCGAGACAGGCTTCTTGCTCTGCGCCGCCTGCGCCATGATCGCGAGCGCCTCATCGAGCGTACTTGCCTGCCGGTCGAGATAGCCCGTGCGCAAGCGCATTTCGATGCGGCTCGGCTGACATTCGATTGCCAGCATCGATGCCCCGGCCATCGTCGCGGCTAGCGGCTGCGCACCGCCCATGCCGCCGAGGCCCGCCGTCA
>DATCXE010000133.1:0-6371 GCA_036565985.1 Bradyrhizobium sp. | reverse complement strand
CAGAAGACCGGTGTTCCCTTCGATGTGCCGGTGATGCCGGCGCTGCAAGAGGCAATAGATGCCATGCCTGCCGGGGATAACCTGACATTCTTGGTGACGGCGCGGGGCGAGCCGTTCAGCGCTGCCGGATTCGGGAACTGGTTCCGCGAGATTTGCAACGAGGCACAGCTGCCGAAGCGCTGCACGTCGCACGGGTTGCGAAAGGCGGCGGCAACTCGGCTTGCCGATCGCGGCGCGACGACTACCCAGCTCATGGCGTGGTTCGGCTGGAAGACCGCAAGCGAGGCCGAGCGTTACACACGAAATGCAGACCGGAAGCGGGCGGCGGCGGCGGCCGGCAAGCTCATTACCGGAACAGAAATTGGCAAATCGGAAAACCAGTTTGCCAAAAGTGAGGCTAAGTCATTGAAAACACGAAGGGCAGAACAGTGAGTGGCGATCCCAGCAGGATTCGAACCTGCAACCCACGGAGTAGAAATCCGTTACTCTATCCAGTTGAGCTATGGGACCGTCAGGGGCGGCATCTGCCTGAGCATTCGCCCCGTAAGCCTTCCTAGTCTAGCATTGCCAATATGAAAAATCCGCCTTCCCGCCAAGACGGTCGAACCGATTTCTTCGGGCTGGCGACTAAGGCAGGCGGCGGGTCATTGCCTGTGGACCGCCCGATATAAAGCCAGCCGCCGGCACCCCGCCGGGCGGTGCGGCCAGGACCTTTGGACTGCCGACGCCATGCATGCGACCTTCTCGCAAGCCGAATCCAGTGCCATCAGTCCGTCACCTTTTCGCGCACTTTTTGACGTTACGCGGCGTTGGTCCGCTGGGAGATCCATCATGATCGGTTTGGTTCGCGCCACAGTGATTTGCGCCACAGTGGCACTCGGCCTGACGGCGGCGGGCGCCGCGGACAAGGCCTTCAGGCGCGACGATCTCGCCGATTCGGCCGTGAAGCTGGAAGCCCAGATCAAGCGCGAGGCGGGACCGGTCGCCAAATCCTCCGCGATGCTGCGCACCGACGCCGACGCCGCCTTCCGGCGCTCCGACTTCCGGTCGGGCCTGCAGATTCTCGGGCAAATCGCGGCCACCAGCCCCGAAGACAGTGCCAACTGGCTGAAACTCGCTAGGACCATCTTCCAGATCCGCTCCGCTAGTTCCAGCGAGCAGACTTTCCTGCTCGAGCGCGCCTCGACGGCGGCCTACATCGCCTACCAGCGCGCCGGCAATCAGGCCGAGGAGGCCGATGCGCTGGCGGTGATCGGCCGGGCGATGTCCGACCGCAAGCTGTGGCGTCCGGCGCTGGATAGTCTGCGGCTGTCGCTCGACCTGCGCGAGGTCGCTGAGGTCCGCGGCCAGTACGAGAAGATGCGCGCCGAACATGGCTTCCGGCTTCTGGATTACACCGTTGATTCCGACGGCGCCTCGCCGCGGGCCTGCTTCCAGTTCTCCGAGGACCTCGCCAAGCGGGTCGATTTTGCGCCGTTCCTTGCGCTCGCCGGCACCGACAAGCCGGCGCTGACGAGCGAAGGCAAGCAACTCTGCGTCGACGGGCTCAAGCATGGCGAGCGCTACAACATCAATCTGCGCGCCGGCCTGCCTTCAACGGTGAAGGAGACGCTACCGAAATCAGCCGAGTTCAACATCTATGTCCGCGACCGCAAGCCGTTCGTGCGTTTCACCGGCCGCGCCTATGTGCTGCCGCGCACCGGCCAGCGCGGCATTCCGCTGGTCAGCGTCAATACGCCATCCGTGAACGTCAACGTGTTCCGGATCGGCGACCGCAACCTGATCAACACGGTGGTCGACAGCGACTTCCAGAAGACGCTCTCCAGCTATCAGCTCTCCGATCTGGGCAACGAGCGTGGCGTCAAGGTCTGGTCCGGCGAACTGGCGACCGCCAGCACGCTGAACCAGGATGTCGTGACGGCATTCCCGGTCGACCAGGTGCTCGGCGACCTGCAGCCGGGTGTCTATGTCATGACCGCCGCCGCCAAGGGGCCGGGCAGCGGTGACGATGACGGCACGCTGGCGACGCAGTGGTTCATCGTCTCCGACATGGGCCTGACGGCGTTTTCGGGCAATGACGGCATCCACGTGTTCGTCAATTCGCTGGCTTCGACGGCGGCCGTCGCCAAGGCCGAGGTGCGGCTGGTCGCGCGTAACAACGAGATTCTGGCGACCCGCAAGACCGACAATGCCGGCCACGTGCTGTTCGAGGCCGGGCTCGCGCGCGGCGAGGGCGGGCTGTCGCCGGCCTTGCTGACCGTCATGAGCGACAAGGCGGACTATGCGTTTCTCAGCCTGAAGACCAACGCCTTCGATCTCACCGACCGCGGCGTGTCGGGCCGCGTGGTTCCGCCCGGCGCCGATGCCTTCGTCTATGCCGAGCGTGGCGTCTACCGTTCGAACGAGACTGTCTACCTGACCGCGCTGTTGCGTGACGGGCAGGGCAACGCCATGGCCGGCGGACCGCTGACGCTGGTGATCGAGCGGCCGGACGGCGTCGAATTCCGCCGCGCGCAGCTCCCGGATCAAGGCGCGGGCGGACGATCGATGGCCGTTCCGCTCAACTCGGCGGTCCCGACCGGAACCTGGCGGGTGCGGGCGTTCACCGATCCCAAGGGCGCCTCCGTCGGCGAGACTACGTTCATGGTCGAGGATTACGTCCCCGAACGGATCGAATTCGACATCTCGGCCAAGGAGAAGGTGATCAAGGCTGATGCGCCGGTTGAACTGAAGGTCGCCGGCAAGTTCCTCTATGGCGCGCCGGCGTCGGGCCTGCAGCTCGAAGGCGACATGCTGGTCGCACCGGCCGCCTCGGGACGGCCGGGCTATCCCGGCTACCAGTTCGGCGTCGCGGATGAGGAAACCGCCAGCAACGAACGCACGCCGATCGAGAATCTGCCGGAGGCTGATGCCAACGGCGTTGCGACCTTCCCGGTGTCGCTGGCCAAGGCGCCGACTTCCACTCGCCCGCAAGAAGCGCAGATCTTCATCCGCATGGTGGAAACCGGCGGCCGGGCCGTCGAACGCAAGCTGGTGCTGCCGGTGGCGCCGAGTGCGGCCCTGATCGGCGTCAAGCCGCTGTTCGGTGACAAAAGCGTGGCCGAAGGCGACAAGGCCGAGTTCGACGTCATCTTCGTCGGCGCCGACGGCAGGCAACTGCCGCGCGACGGCCTGCGCTATGAACTCCTGAAGATGGAGTCGCGCTATCAATGGTATCGCCAGAACTCTTCATGGGAATATGAGCCGGTCAAATCGACCAGGCGCGTCGCCGACGGCGATCTGACGCTCGTCGCCGACAAGGCGGCGCGGGTGTCGGTCTCGCCGGAGCCGGGCCGCTATCGTATCGAGGTCAAATCGACCGAAGCGGACGGACCCGTCACGTCGGTGCAGTTCGACGTGGGCTGGTACTCCGAGGGCAGCGCCGATACGCCGGACCTGCTGGAGACCTCCGTCGACAAGGCTGAATATGCCTCCGGCGACACCATGGTGGTGTCGGTCAACGCCCGCACGGCCGGCAAGCTGACGGTCAACGTGCTCGGCGACCGCCTGCTGACGACGCAGACCATCGATGTCAAGGAAGGCACCCAGCAGGTCAAAATCCCGGTCGGCAAGGACTGGGGCACCGGTGCCTATGTGCTGGCGACGCTGCGCCGGCCGCTGGATGCGGCAGCGTTGCGGATGCCCGGCCGTGCGATCGGCCTGAAATGGTTCGGCATCGACAAGAAGACGCGCACGCTTGCCGTTGCGCTGTCGCCGTCGCCGCTGGTCCGGCCCGGCACGACCCTGAAGGTTCCGGTCAAGCTCGGCGGCCTCAATGCGGGCGAGGACGCCAGGATCGTCGTCGCCGCGGTCGATGTCGGTATTCTCAATTTGACCAACTACAAGCCGCCGGCGCCCGACGATTACTATCTGGGCCAGCGCCGCCTGACGGCCGAGATCCGCGACCTCTATGGGCAATTGATCGACGGCATGCAGGGCACACGCGGCCAGATCAGGACCGGCGGCGATTCCGCTGGCGCCGAGCTACAGGGCTCGCCGCCCACGCAAAAGCCGCTGGCGCTCTATTCCGGGATCGTGACCGTCGGCGCTGACGGCACGGCGGAAATCAGTTTCGATATTCCGGAGTTTGCCGGCACCGCCCGCGTCATGGCGGTGGCGTGGAACGCGACCAGGCTCGGCCGCGCGACGGTCGATGTCACGGTGCGCGATCCCGTGGTGCTGACGGCAACGCTGCCGCGTTTCCTGCTCAATGGCGACAAGGGCACGATGAGTTTCGATCTCGACAATGTCGAGGGTGCGCCCGGTGACTACAGCATCAGCGTCAAGACGTCGGGCCCAGTGAAGGTGACGGGCAATCCCGCCACCACAGTCAAACTCGCGGCCAAACAACGGACCTCGATGGCGCTGGCGATCGATGCCGCGGGCGCGGGGACGGCCAATCTCGACGTCGACATCAAGGGCCCGAACGGGCTGACGCTGGCGCGGCACTATGCGCTCGACGTCAAGGCGGCGACGCAGGTGCTGGCACGGCGCTCGATCCGGACGCTGGCCAAAGGCGAGAGCCTGACGCTGACGCCGGACATGTTCTCCGATCTGGTGTCCGGCACCGGCAGCGTCTCGCTGTCGGTCAGCCTGTCGACGGCGCTCGATGCGGCGACCATCCTGAAAGCGCTGGATCGCTATCCGCACGGCTGCTCCGAGCAGATCGCCAGCCGCGCGATGCCGTTGCTCTACGTCAACGACCTCGCGGCCGGCGCGCATCTGGCGATGGATACCGCGGTCGACCAGCGGATCAAGGACGCCATCGAAAGGCTGCTGGCACGTCAGGGCTCGAACGGTTCGTTCGGCCTGTGGTCGGCGGGCGGCGACGACGCCTGGCTCGACGCTTACGTGACCGATTTCCTGACCCGTGCCCGCGAAAAGGGCTTTGCGGTGCCGGATGTGCTGTTCAAGAATGCGCTCGATCGCATCAGAAACTCCGTGGTCAATGCCAATGAGCCGGAGAAGGACGGCGGGCGCGATCTCGCCTACGGCCTCTACGTGCTCGCACGCAACGGTACCGCCCCGATCGGCGATCTGCGTTACCTCGCCGACACCAAGCTCTCCAACCTCGCCACCCCGATCGCGAAATCGCAGCTTGCGGCGGCGCTGGCGCTGGTCGGTGACAGAGCGAGGGCGGAGCGGGTCTATGGGGCGGCGCTCGATGCGCTGGCGCCCAAGCCCGTGCTCGAGTTCGGCCGCACCGACTACGGCTCGGCGCTGCGCGATGCGGCGGCGCTGGTTTCGCTCGCGAGCGAAGGCAACGCGCCGCGGGCGACGCTGACGCAGGCTGTCGCGCGGGTCGAAGTGGCGAGGGGTCTTTCGCCCTACACCTCGACGCAGGAAAACGCGTGGCTGGTGCTGGCCTCGCGCGCGCTGTCGAAGGAGACGCTGGCGCTGGACATCGATGGCACGCCTGCCAAGGCGGCCGTGTACCGCAGCTACAAGGCCGAGGCGCTGGCCGGCAAACCGGTCAAGATCACCAACACCGGCGATGCGCCGGTGCAGGCGGTGGTGTCGGTGTCGGGTTCACCGGTTACACCGGAGCCCGCGGCCTCCAACGGCTTCAAGATCGAGCGCAATTATTTCACGCTCGACGGCAAGCCGGCCGACGTCAGCAAGGCCAAACAGAACGATCGCTTTGCTGTCGTGTTGAAGATCACCGAGGCCAAGCCGGAATACGGGCACATCATCGTGGCCGACTATCTCCCGGCGGGACTCGAGATCGATAACCCGCACCTGGTGTCGTCGGGCGATAGCGGCACGCTGGACTGGATCGAGGACGGCGAGGAGCCGGAGCATACCGAGTTCCGCGACGACCGCTTCACGGCGGCGATCGATCGCGCCGGCGACGACAAGTCGGTATTTACCGTGGCCTATATCGTGCGCGCGGTATCGCCGGGCAAATACGTGCTGCCGCAGGCCTATGTCGAGGACATGTACAACCCCTCGCGCTATGGCCGCACCGGCACGAGCACGGTTGAAGTGCGTCCGGCGAAATGAGTAGCGGTGAAATGAGCGAGGCTGATCCGCATACTCCCTCGTCATGCCCGGGCTTGTCCCGGGCATCCACGCCTGTTGTCGGCGGTGAAAAAGACGTGGATGGCCGGGCTTGTCCCGGCCATGACGGTGCTGGCAGCAGCAAACGGCGCTTCAAGCGTTTGGCGGCATCCGCGGTTATCGCATTCCTCGTCGTCGCTGCAACCTTCGCCGCCTGGGTCGTCTCGCTTGGGCCGCTGCCACTGGAGCAGGCGCGAAAAGTCTCGACCACCATCGTCGACCGCAACGGCAAGCTGCTGCGCGCCTATGCGATGGCCGACGGCCGCTGGCGG
>DATCXE010000132.1:0-5429 GCA_036565985.1 Bradyrhizobium sp. | reverse complement strand
CGGCGATCCCAGCGTTATCCCGCCGCTGCTGCTGGCCTATGCGATCGCCAGCGTCGGTGTCGAGTTCGCGATCGTGTTCAACAATGCAATGATGCCGACGCTGGTGCCGCCGGACAGGATCGGGCGACTGTCGGGTAACGGCTGGGCCACCGGCTATATCGGCGGTATCCTCAGCCTTGTCCTCGTGCTCGGCTTTCTCGCCGCGAGCCCCGATACCGGGCGTACGTTGTTCGGCCTGATGCCGCTGTTCGGGCTCGACCCGGCCACCCATCAGGGCGATCGCATCACCGGGCCGCTGACGGCGATCTGGTTCATCATCTTCGTGCTGCCGATGTTCCTGCTGACGCCGGACTATCCGGCGAAGCGTCCCGTGCGCGAGGCGTTGCGCGTGGGATTGAGCGGACTCAAGCGAACGCTCGGAGAATTGCCGAAGCAAAGATCGTTGTCGACGTTCCTGCTCGCCAACATGATCTATACCGACGGCCTGGTGTCGCTGTTCGCGTTCGGAGGCATCTATGCCGCCGGCACCTTTGGCTGGCGCACGATCCAGATCGGGACTTTTGGAATTCTGCTGGCGATTGCCGGCACCTTCGGGGCGTGGATCGGCGGCAAGCTCGATGATCGGCTGGGGCCCAGGCGCGTCATCGCCGGCAGTCTGTCGATCCTGCTGTTCGCGATCGGCGCGATCCTGCTGGTCGACAAGGATTCGATTCTTTTTGTCTCGGTCGCGCCGCCTGCGCCGGGTGGCGCGCTGTTCTCGGGCGCAGCCGAGCGCGCCTATCTCGTGCTCGGATGCCTGATCGGCGCCGCCGGCGGTCCACTGCAGGCCGCGTCGCGCTCGCTGCTCATACGTCTCGCACCGAAGGATCGCATCGCGCAGTATTTCGGATTGTTCGCGCTGACCGGCAAGGTGACCTCGTTCATCGGCCCGCTCCTGATCGGCACGATCACGGCCGTGACCGCGAGCCAGAAGGCGGGCATGGCTGTGCTAGTGGTGTTCTTCGTCGCCGGCCTGGCGCTGCTGATGCGGGTGCGGGAAGATTCGTAGTGGGCTGCGGGGAGGCCATAGGACTATTCGTCATTCCGGGGCGTGCGTAGCACGAGCCCGGAATCCATTTCGCCACAGAGCATGAAGATGGATGGATTCCGGGCTCGCGACTTCGTCGCGCCCCGGAATGACAGCGGTTTGCGTGTTAACGACTCAATGCCTGAAATGCCTGACGCCGGTAAACACCATGGCGATGCCGTGGTCGTCGGCGGCCTTGATGACTTCGTCGTCGCGCACCGAGCCGCCGGGCTGGATCACCGCGGTAGCACCCGCTTCGATGCAGGCCAGCATGCCATCGGCGAACGGGAAGAACGCATCCGACGCGACCACGGAGCCCTTGGTCAAGGGCTCGGCGAGTTTCAGCTCGGCCGCCGCATCCAGCGCCTTGCGGGCGGCGATGCGGGCGGAATCGACGCGGCTCATCTGGCCGGCGCCGATGCCGACGGTGGCGAGATCCTTCGCATAGATGATGGTGTTCGACTTGACGTGCTTGGCGACGCGGAACGCGAATTTGAGATCGCGCAGTTCGGCGTCCGTCGGCGTGCGTTTGGTCGCGACCTTCAGCGTCATGTCGTCGACCACGGCATTGTCGCGGCTCTGCACCAGCAGGCCGCCCGCGACCGTCTTCGCCGTCAGGCCCACGGTGCGCGGGTCGGGCAATCCGCCGGCGAGCAACAGCCGAAGATTTTTCTTGGCCGCGACGATCTTGATGGCATCTTCGGTCGCATCCGGCGCGATGATCACCTCGGTGAAGATTTCGGTGATGGCGCGGGCCGCCTCGGCGTCCAGCGTGCGGTTGACGGCGACGATGCCGCCGAAGGCAGACGTCGAGTCGCAGGCGAGCGCCTTGCGATAGGCCGAGAGCAGGTCGGCGCCCTCGGCGACGCCGCAGGGATTGGCATGCTTGACGATGACGCAGGCGGCGGTGCGTTTGGCGTCGAACTCGCCGATGCATTCGTAAGCGGCATCGGTGTCGTTGATGTTGTTGTAGGATAGTTCCTTGCCCTGCAGCTGCCGCGCGGTGGCGACGCCGGGGCGCTTGTCGGGCGTCGCATAAAACGCGGCGGTCTGATGCGGGTTCTCGCCATAGCGCAGGGACTGGATCAGGCGTCCGCCGAAGGCGCGGAAATCCGGCGCGTCGTTCTTGAGTTCGCGCGCAAACCAGTTCGAGATCGCCGCATCATAGGCGGCGGTGCGTGCGTAGGCCTTGGCGGCGAGCCGGCGGCGCAGCGCCAGCGTGGTTGCGCCCCTGTTGGCGGCGAGTTCGTCGAGCACGGCCTGGTAGTCCTGCGCCTCGACGACGACGGCGACATCGTCGTGGTTCTTTGCAGCCGCGCGGATCATGGCGGGGCCGCCGATGTCGATATTCTCGATGCAGTCCTCGTAGCCGGCGCCTTTGTCGACGGTGGCTTCGAACGGATAGAGGTTGACCACGAGCAGGTCGATCGGCGCGATGCCGTGTGATTTCATCGCGTCGGCATGTTCCTTGTTGTCGCGGATCGCGAGCAGGCCGCCATGCACTTTGGGGTGCAGCGTCTTGACCCGGCCGTCCATCATCTCGGGAAAGCCGGTCAGCTCGGAAACGTCCTTGACCTCAAGTCCGGCCGTCGCGATCGCCTTTGCGGTGCCGCCGGTGGAGACAAGCTCGACGCCGTAACCGGCGAGCGCCCTGGCGAATTCGATCAGGCCGGTTTTGTCGGAAACGGATAACAGAGCGCGGGTGACGCGGCGGGTCTTCTCGGTCATGGGCAAGGTCCTCTGTCAGGGGATACTTATGCCCAGGCGCGCGGCGATTATTCCCGCGCTTCCCGATGGTGCTCCATCCAAAGTCGCCAGTCGCGCGAGAGCCGGGTGGTTAGCAGCTTTTGGCGGGGCCCACAATGGGGCGGAGCGGGCAGTTCCCACGTGTCCCACACGCGCATGACGATTCGCTACAGCGGCAATTCCGGCTCGCGCTTGGCGGCGCGGCGGGAGTTGGCCGATGCGGTCGAGCGTACGAAACTCCAGCGCACCGAGGCGGCGTGCCGTGAATCCTGACGGATCACGATCTGGGCGGTGCGGCGGGGGCCGTCATTGCCGGCCAGGAAGACGCTGTCCTCGAGGTCGACCTTGTCGTCGAGCGCCTCGAAGGTCCAGACGTCGCGGTTGGGCAATACCAGCATGACGCCGCGCCCGTCGCTGAGACGGCTCGCCTTCACCGCAGGATGCAGGTGAAACCGCACGGCATAATCGGTGTCGGCGCCCTTGTTCCGCGCACCCTGCGCCGGCGACACGGTGTCCTCGCCGTCGAGCCTTCCGCCGTCAGGGGAGATCATCAGCACCCGGCGATGCGCGACGCCGAAGCGCGACAGGTAGCCGTCATGCGACGCGGTCAGGAGATCGCCGCCGGTCACGACCTCGCGATAGCTTTCGACGTCGGCGGGGCCGCTGACGACGGGCGCACCCTGCAGCAGGCGCTTCATCGCCGACAGTTCCACGAACTGGCACGAGGACGTGTCGTGGTAGGTCAGGGTCGAATGCGCCGCGGTGCTGCGCGCGAACGCGCGCCAGTTGTCGCGCCCGGTCGAGGGCATTCCGCAGTTGACGACGATCCGGTTCGGTCCGGAGGAAAGTTCGAAGGAGAGGCAGCCGGCATGCGCGTCCTGGCTGACATTCGCCGGCGGCGGCGCGCCGGTGTCCATGATGACGGTGGTCGTGCCGGCGTCGAGGCGCTGAAAGCCGGTATGCGGCATGTTCGCCATCGGCACGCCATGGGTGTCGTCATAGGCGAGCAGCGTCGCCACGAGGTCGGACGGCGCGCTGCTCATGCCGTTGAACAGCGCAAAGCTGCCGTCGCCATGGCGGAAGAACCGCAGCATCGGCATCATGCGGTCGATCGCGTTCAGCAGCGCGGGCGGCGGCGCGATGTTGCGGGCGGCAAAGGTCTGGCGCAGCGGCAGCATGTCGCTGAGCAGTTCGACCAGCGCGCCGGGGTTGCGCGAGATATGGCCGCCGTCGGGCAGGATCTGCCGCTGCAGTTCGTCCGAAAGCCGTCGCGTCGCGGCGCGGATGAGGTTCGCCTGGTTGGCAAGGCACAGCGAGGCGTAGCAAAGCGCGATCAGCACCTGCAATCGCGGCACACCGTCGGCAATGTCGAGCATCGTGTAGCGCAGGTAGCGAATCTCGCGGGTCAGTCCGCGCAGATACTTGCGGTAGAACTTTCCGTCGGTGTCGCCGAGCACCAGCGGCGCCTGCGACAGCAGCGAGATCACGCGGCGCGACAGCACGTCGGGGCGGCGTTCGAGCGGCCGCTTGCGTCCCGGATTCGAGATCCAGTCGTCGACCAGCGAACGGGCGTTGGCGCGGGTCAGCGCGGTGTCGGCGGCGCGGAGGTGCCGCAGCCACCCAAAGCCGAGCAGCGCCACCTCCCAATCTTCCGACGGCGGTTCGAGATCGAAGATCGACCGGCCATGGCAGGTCACGATCTTGCCGGCGAACACGAATCGGCCGGCATAGATCTCGGCGGCGCGGGTGGCGTCGGCGGTACGCAGGTCGTGCGGCGCGATGATCAGCCGGTCGGCGCGGCCCGGCCATAGCCGCGACACCGTCACCGTTGCGCTCGAGGCGCGCGCCATCACGGTCCGCGCCGAGCGGCTCATGATAAGCGTCGAGATGCGTCTGCGTTGAGCGACCGACACGCCGTGCCTTGGTTCAGGGAGGGAGGTTATTCCGACGCGCCCTTTTAATCCGGAAACGCCGGGATGACACCCTCTTGAAAGCGGGCGAATCACCACAAGATGGCAGATTCTGGTTTAAAATCAGGATTTAACCAGCCGGGCGGCGTAAAATCCGTCCAACCCGCCAAGCCGCGGGTCGTCGTGGGGCAAATGGCAGGGCAGGGTGCGCAAATCGCCATCCGGGGTTACGACCTCGCCGAGGCCCGCGACCTCGCTGGCATCGACGGGGGCACGCCGCACCCCGGTTTCGGTCGCCAGCAGGGATGCGACGGCCTGCTCGCCTTCCTCCGGTTCCAGCGAACAGGTGCAGTAGACCAGCGTTCCGCCCGGCTTGAGCAGCGCGACCGCCTTCTGCAGCAGCCGCTTCTGCAGCGCCGACAGGGCGGTAATATCGCCTTCCTGACGCAGCCACGCCACATCGGGATGACGCCGGATGGTGCCGGTCGAGGTGCAGGGCGCGTCCACCAGCACGCCGTCGTAACCGCCACTCTCTCCACCCGGCCACTCGGCGGCATCGGTCACCACGTCGTCGGCCTTGAGCGAAAGCCGTGCGAGATTGTCGCGCAACCGTGCCATGCGCGCTGGCGAGCGGTCGACCGCGGTGACGCGCGCGCCGGCGTGCGCCAGCTGCGCGGTCTTGCCACCGGGCGCAGCACATAGATCGG
>DATCXE010000101.1:0-9174 GCA_036565985.1 Bradyrhizobium sp. | reverse complement strand
GCCCTTGGTGGCGGGATCGCGCACCTGGTTGACGAGATTGCGGTAGCGTTTGGCGAGCCTGCCGCTCTGGTAGGCCGTCAGCAACCCGACACGGTGCGCGATGATCTCGTCGAGCGACATCGCGTCCAGCGTCTTCGGCGGCGCCGTGTCGTCCTGGTCCTTCATCATGCCGGCGAGCCGCGCCGGATCGGCCGCGGCGAGACGGCCGAGCTGGAACGCCTGCGTGTTCATCTTGATGGCGACGCCGTTGACCTCGATCGCCTGCAGGATCGCCTTCGCCGACAGCGGCAGCAGGCCCTTCTGGTAGGCATAGCCGAGCATCATGATGTTGGTGGCGATGGAGTCGCCGAGCAGCGCTTCGGCGGGCTTGGTGAAATCGTAGAAGGACGAGTCCTTGCGCAGCTCGGTCTCCAGCACCGAGTTGAGCTTGCGGCTCTGGAAATTGAAGTCGCGGTTGAGGATGAAATCCGCGGTCGGGATGACGTGGCTGTTGATGATGCCGACGGTGCGGGTGGACTCGCACAGCGTGACCATATCCTTCGACACCGCCACCACTTCGTCGGCAGCCATCACGAGATCGGCAGTGCCGGTAACGATGCGCGAACAGGTGACGTCGGCGGTGTGCTCGGAGATCCGCACGTGGCTGAGCACCGCGCCGCCCTTCTGTGCAAGGCCGGACATGTCGAGGATCATGCTGGCCTTGCCTTCGATATGCGCGGCCATGCCAAGCAGCGCGCCGATCGTCAGCACGCCGGTGCCCCCGACGCCGCCGACCGCGATGTTGTAGGGCCGCTCCAGCGACGGAGATGTTACCGGCTCCGGCAGATCGCCGAGGCCCGTCGTATCGAGGCTTGCCGGCGCGCGACGGCGCGGCTTGCCGCCGTCGATGGTGACGAAGGACGGGCAAAAGCCCTTCAGGCAGGAATAATCCTTGTTGCAGGTCGACTGGTTGATGGTGCGCTTGCGGCCCATCTCGGTTTCCAGCGGCTCGACCGAAATGCAGTTCGACTGCACCGAGCAATCGCCGCAGCCTTCGCAGACGGCCGGATTGATCATGACGCGGCGCGCCGGGTCTTCCATCAGGCCGCGCTTGCGGCGGCGGCGCTTTTCGGCCGCGCAGGTCTGCACGAACACGATGGCCGAGGCGCCCTTCAGGGTGCGGCAGGTCTTCTGCACGGCGTCGAGTTCGTCGCGATGCGCGACCTTGACGCCGGGCGCGATGTCGGACGCCGGATAGAGGTGCGGGTTTTCCGAAACCAGGTAGATCTCGCGGATGCCTTCGGCATGAAGCTGGAAGGTGACCTGCTGCGGCGACAATTCGCCGTCGACATGCTGGCCGCCGGTCATGGCGGTCGCATCGTTATAGAGGATCTTGTAGGTGATGTTGGCGCCTGACGCGATCGCCTGGCGGATCGCGAGGCTGCCGGAATGGAAGTAGGTGCCGTCGCCGAGATTGGCGAACACGTGCTCTTCATTGGTGAACGGCGCCACGCCGACCCATGGCACGCCCTCGCCTCCCATGTGGGTATAGGTCTCGGTCGAGCGGTCCATCCACAGCGCCATGAAATGACAGCCGATGCCGGCAAAGGCGCGGCTGCCTTCCGGCACCTTGGTCGAGGTGTTGTGCGGGCAGCCCGAGCAGAAATACGGCGTGCGGGTGACGGGTGCGACCGCCTGCATCTGGGTTGCCTGCCGTCCGTTGAACCAGTCCGCCTTGGCGCGCAGCATCGCGGCGATTTCAGGGTTGAGATTGAGTCGAAGCAGCCGCTCCGTCAGCGAACTGGCGAGCGAGGCCACGCTCAGTTCGGCGGCGAAGGTGAGAAAGCGCTTGTCGTGGTCGTCCATCTTGCCGACGATGCGCGGGCGGACGTCGTCGCGCCAATTGAACAGCTCCTGCTTGACTTGATTCTCGACGATCTCGCGGCGCTCTTCGACGATGAAGATTTCCTCCAGCCCAACGGCGAACTGCCGCACGCCTTCCGGCTCCAGCGGCCAGGGCATGCCGATCTTGTAGAGACGAAGTCCGATCTTGGCGGCGACCTCCTCGGTGATCCCCAATTCGCGCAGCGCCTGGCGGATGTCCTCGTAGCTCTTGCCTGACGCCATGATGCCGTAGCGGGCGTTCGGCGAATCCATCGTGATGCGGTTGATCTTGTTGGCGCGCGCGAAGGCGATCGCCGCATAGCCCTTGTAGTCCTGTAGGCGCAGGTCCTGCGCATAGCGGTCGTCCGGCCAGCGCAGATTGAGCCCGCCCGGCGGCATCTCGAAATCGGTCGGGATGACGAAGGGCGTCATCTCGTCGGTGAGGTCGATCTCGGCGGTGGTCTCCACCGTCTCGGTGATCACCTTCATGCCGACCCAGCAGCCGGAGTAGCGCGACATCGCGATACCCAGCAGGCCCATCTCGATCATCTCGTGGATGCTCGAGGGATAGAGATAAGGCATCAGCGCCGAGATGAAGGCGTGGTCCGACTGATGCGGGACGGTGGAGGATTTGGCGCCGTGGTCGTCGCCGGCAAGGCAGAGCACGCCGCCGTTTTTCGCCGAGCCCGCGGTGTTGGCATGGCGGAACACGTCGCCGCAGCGGTCGACGCCGGGGCCCTTGCCGTACCAGATGCCGACCACGCCATCATACTTGGCGCCGGGCGACAGGCTGAGCTGCTGCGAGCCCCAGACCGCGGTCGCCGCTAGATCCTCGTTCACGCCGGGCTGAAACTTGATGTTGTACTGATCGAGATGCTGGCGGGCGGCGAACAGCTGCTGGTCGTAGCCGCCGAGCGGCGAACCGCGGTAGCCGGAGATGAAGCCCGCGGTGTTCAGCCCCGCGGCGCGGTCGCGGCGGATCTGCGCCATCGGCAGGCGGACCAGCGCCTGGATCCCGGTCAGGAAGATATGGCCTGAGCCTTGCGTGTATTTCTGATCGAGACTGATCGGACCCTGGTTGATTCCCATCTAAGCCCTCTTTGCCTCTTGAGCCGTTGGTCGAGATGCCTGTTTTTTAACTAGTCATCTGAACTCGTTAGAACCAGTCTATGTCGGATTTTCCAGGCAGCGCACCACAAATCTTGGCAATGCAGCCGCGCTTCCAAAGATCGCAACTTCATGCCGGGAATAACGCCGCTCCTTTTCGGTTTGTGTCGTCGGCGCGCCTTGCGGCGAAATGGCATGACGTCGCCACGCGCCCCGCTTTCACGCTATAACGCTGGAGGTGGCCAATGGGTGCAGGGACGACATGCGGACGATTCTCGCCGGCTTGCTTTTGTGCACTGCGTTCGCGGTTGGCGATGCCCATGCCCAGCTCAAGGAAGAGCCGACGGCTGAGGATATCGCGCGCGGAAAGGCGCTCACAGACGCCGGCGGATGCGCAGCTTGTCACACCGCCGATCCCGCAAAACCGTTCGCGGGGGGAAAGCGGATCGAGACGCCCTTCGGCGGCGTCTACTCGCTTAACCTGACCCCGGACCGCGATACCGGTCTCGGCGGGTGGAGCGACGACGATTTTTATCGCGCGCTGCGGTTCGGCGTGGCCCCGGACGGCTCGCGCTATTACCCGGCGTTCCCCTACCCGAATTTCACCAAGCTGACGCGCCAGGACATCCTGGCCATCCGCGCCTATCTGGCGACGCTGGCACCGGTCAAAAGCGCGCCCCGTGCGCCCGACCTGCGCTGGCCGCTGAACTATCGCGTCGTAATGCGCGGCTGGAACTGGCTGTTCTTCGAGCCGGGCATCATCATGCCGGACCAGCAAAAAAGCGCGGAATGGAACAGGGGCCGCTATCTCGTCGAGGGCGCCAGCCATTGCGGTGCCTGCCATACGCCGAAGAACATGTTCGGCGCCGACCAGCGCGACCAGGCGCTCAGTGGCAACCTCGTGCAGGGCATTTTGGCGCCGCGACTCGATGCGGCCCCGAACAGCGGGCTGAAATCGTGGAGTGTGGAGGACATCGCCGGTTATCTGCAGAGCGGCCGCAACGGAAAGAGCCATGCTGGCGAACTGATGTCGAAAGTCGCGGTCAATTCGATGCCGAAGACGAGCGATGCGGATGCCCGCGCCATCGCGGTCTACCTGAAGGATCTGCCGGCGGCCGCGCCGTAAGTGCTAGCGCTGTTCCCCATTGAACACGAATTTCGGCATTTCCCATTTGTAGCGGATCGCCAGGAGGCGCAGCGTCAGGCCGAGCGCGAAGGTCAGCGCGGTCCAGAGTTCGTCATTGAGCTTGAGGCCGAAGGCGGTGGCGTAGAACAGCCCGGTCACCACGGAGACGCTGGCGTAGAGTTCCGAACGAAACAGCAGCGGCACGTCGTTGCAAAGAATATCGCGCAGCACGCCGCCGGCGCAGCCGGTGATCATCCCCGCCACGATCACGATCGGCAGCGACGCGTTCATCTGCCAGGCGACATCGCAGCCGGCCATGGTGAACACCACGAGCCCGATCGCATCGAGCACCAGAAACGCCACGTTGAGCCGGTGCACGTGCCGCGCGATCAGGATGGTGACGAACGCAGCCACCGCGGTCAGCCCGAGATAGGACGGGTTCTGCACCCAGACCAGCGGATAGTGCCCGAGCAGCACGTCGCGGATGGTGCCGCCGCCGAGCGCGGTGATGCAGCCGAGCATGCAGACGCCGGCCCAATCCATGCTGCGCCGCCCTGCAGCGAGCGCCGCCGTCATCGCATTGGACGTCAGCGCCACATAGGTCAGCAGATGCAGCACAGTATCGCTGGGCGGCAGGCTCCACATCGCATCCTCGCATCGAAGATATCTGTCCGGAACCGGGAATCACCGGTTCCATCATGAACGTCCTGCAACATTGGCGCGGAACATCCGCGCGCGCCAGCCATTGTCTAGGCACTTATCTGGGGCGCGACAGGAGGAACCTATTCATGGCATACCAACCCAATCCCAACGATCCCACTCGTGCGGGCCTGAGCGAAGAGGAAATGCGGCATCAGGCGCGCCTCAACAGTCTCGACAACGAGTTGCAGGCAGATCCCGAACTCGCCGAAGGCCCCGCCAGCGGCGCCAAGGTCGCGATGTTCGCGCTCGCCATCGCCGTCGTGCTGGGTGCCGTGTTCTATGGCCTGAACAATACCAGCGTACACAACGCGGGCACGACGCCGCCCAGCCAGACCGCGCAGCAGACGCAGCCGGCCAATCCAGCCACACCTCCCGGCATGCGCGACGTAACGCCGCGCAACAACGAGCCCGGCACCACCACGGGCGCGGCGCCGGCGCGGCCGTCGACGACGTCTCCGTCGCCCAGCACGGACATGAACAAGACCACGCCGCCGGCCGATACGCCGGCCAGCAAGCAGTAACGGTCGATCATCAAGGTGAAAGCAGCGGGCCGATGTGCCCGCTGCTTTTTTTTGGTTAGCTGAACATCTTGTTGAGTTCGCCGCCGGGATAGCCGTTGGCGAATTCGCCGAACGTCCCCTGCTCCGCCATCTCCTTCGATGCCTTCATGAAGCCGGCCCACGCCATCCGCGCCAGCGCGCCGCCGACGCTGATGCGGCGAACGCCGAGCGCGCCCGCGTCCTTCAGCGACGGTCCCGCCGCGCCGACCAGCAGATTGACGGGCCTTGGATGCACCGCTTTCACCACGGCCGAAATCTCCTCCGCGGTTGCGATGCCGGGCGCATAGAGGCAATCGGCGCCGGCTTCGGCGTAAGCCGTGAGCCGGTCGATCACGAGCTTCAGATCCTTCTGGCCGCGCAGGAACGCCTCGCAGCGGCCGGTGAGCAGGACGCCGCTGTTGTCGGCATCGATCGCCTTGCGCGCCGCCCTGATGCGATCGACCGCGAGCGCACGCTCAAACAGCGGCTTTGCGCTGTCTCCGGTAAAATCCTCGATCGAAAGGCCGGCGACGCCGGTCTTCACCGCGCGTGCGACATTGGCGCCGACCTTGTCCGGCTCGTGCGCAAAGCCGTCCTCGAAATCGGCATTGACGGGGATATCGACCGCCGCGCAGATCGCGGCGAGATGGGTGCAGACGTCGTCGACGGTGACGCGGTTGTCGGCCTTGCCGATGGTCCATGCAAAGCCGGCGCTGGTCGAAGCCAGCGCCTTGAAGCCGAGATGCTGCAATGCTTTCGCGCTGCCGACATCGAACGGATTGGGGATGATGAAACATCCGCTCTCGTGCAATTTCCTGAATGCGGCGCGCTTGTCAGCAGTTGTCAGCATGGTCGCTTCCTTCTTTATTTGTTTGCGCCGCGAACATAGTAGCGCATCGCCCGTTCCGCCAGACGCTTCACGCCACGACCTTGCGCAGGAACGTCCGCTCCTCGGCCAGGATGAACTGGTTCTGCTCGGCAAAGGCGAAATTGGCGATGCCTTCCTTGTCGGTTCGCAATCGCGCCCGGTAGCTTTCATAGGCCGCGAGACTCTCGAACGAAATCAGCGCGAAGGCGATGTTGTTGGTGCCCTCGTGCGGCATCCAGTAGCCGATCAGGTCGCCGCCGCATTTCGGAATGATGGTGAGCCAGTTCTTCGAATACTCCTCGAACATCGTCCGCTTGAACGGATCGAGCTGGTAGCGGATGAACACGGTGACGGTCATTGACAACACTCCAATGCGTAATTCCGTCATTGCGAGCGCAGCGAAGCAATCCATGCCGCGGCAAGCGGATAGATGGATTGCTTCGTCGCTTCGCTCCTCGCAATGACGGAACGAAATTTCGAGCCCACACAATACCCGCTTGCTCGTCGTCAATGCTTCGGCTAGCATCGAACTATGAAAGCAGGCCCCGACATCGCCGTGGTTGCATCCCTGGTCGGCGATCCCGCGCGCGCCAACATGTTGACCGCGCTGATGACCGGCCGTGCGCTGACCGCGAGCGAGCTGGCGCAGCAGGCCGGGATCACGCCGCAGACCGCAAGCTCGCACCTGGCCAAGCTCGAGGCCGGCGGGCTGATCGAGCCGGAAAAGCAGGGCCGTCATCGCTACTACCGCCTCACCGGCCCCGACGTCGCCAGTGTGCTGGAGGGGCTTGCGGGGCTTGCCGAGCGCGCCGGTCACACGCGGGTTCGGACGGGACCGAAGGAGCCGGCGCTGCGCCGCGCGCGGATCTGCTACGATCATCTGGCCGGCGATCTCGGCGTGCAGATGCTCGACAGCATGCGCAGTCAACGACTGGTCCGGCAAAGCAAGCAGACGATCGAACTCACCAGCGAGGGCAAGCGCTTCATGGCAAGTGCGCTGCAGATCGATGCCGATACATTGGCGCATCCGCGGAGGCCTGTCTGCAAGGCCTGCCTCGACTGGAGCGAACGCCGCCATCATCTCGCCGGCACGCTGGGCGCGGCCGTCATGAACCGCTTCACCGAACTGAACTGGGCCGCGCGCGATCCCGCGCCGGGCAGCCGCGTCGTCAATTTCACCCGCACCGGCGAGAAGCGATTCGCCGCGCTGTTCGGAAGCGCGCAGGACCAGCGCCAGGCCTCTTGAATCTTGCGGCATGATCTCCGCAAAAAGTGAAGCCGCGCAGGCTTTACGGATCTGCTCGACCGCATCAATAAGACCGCATCCTATCGGATGGAGCCTGCGATGCGGCACGCGATCATTATCGCCTTTTCAGTTTTTCTGAGCGGCCTGTCCTGCGCACAGGCGGCCGGGACCGCAGCGCGCGAGCCCTACGGCATCGCACTCGAGGGTTTTGCCTATCCCTACCCCGTCCATCTGCTGCCGCTGGTGAACGACGGTGAGCAACTGCGGATGGCCTATATGGACGTCGCGCCTGCGCAACCGAACGGGCGCACCGTGGTGCTGCTGCACGGGCGCAATTTTCCGTCGAGCTACTGGGCGCCGGTGATCAGGACGCTGGGCGATGCCGGGTATCGCGTGGTGGTGCCGGACCAGGTCGGCTTTGGCAAATCGTCGAAGCCGCAGGGCGACCTGCATTTCGATACGCTGGCGCGCAACACGATCACGCTGCTCGATCATTTGGGAATCGCAAAGGCCGATATCGTGGCCCATTCGCTCGGCGGCATGCTCGGCGTCCGGATCGCGCGCGCCTACCCCGACCGGATCGCGCATCTGGTGCTGACCGCCCCGATCGGCCTGGAGGATTACCGCCTCTACGTGCCGCCGACGCCGACCGAAACGATTCTGGAGAACGAAGACAAGCTCACCGCCGACGGCTATCGCAAACAGCTCGAGACCAATTACGCGCTGAAGCTGCCGCCCGATCAGGTGACGCCGTTCATCGACGCACGTTTCAACATCAAGGGCAGCGCCGAATATCCGCGCTGGTTGCGCGCCTTCGTCAGCTCGGCGCAGTTGATCTATCGAGAGCCGGTGGCGCACGAGATTCCGCTGATCACGCAGCCGACGCTGTTCGTGATGGGCGCCGACGATCACAATGCGCCGGGAAGAGCCAGCGCACCGGAAGCGCTGCGCTCGAGAATGGGGCAGAATGCCGAACTCGCAAAGGCGCTCGCTGCCAAAATGGCGCGCGGCCGGGCCGAGGTGATCCCCAACACGGGGCATCTGGTCTTCCTGGAGGAACCTGCCAAATACGACGAACTGGTGCTGGGATTCCTTGCTGCGCGGTGACGAACGACCCTTCATTCACGGTTCCGCGAACATTCATACTCCATTCAGGACTCCGTGACTAGTTTCGCCCCGCGCCGCCTGGCGGTCAGAAACGGGAGAAAACATGAAGTATCTTTTCGCTGCAGCAGTTTTGGTCGCAGGCACGTTTGCCAGCTTTAGCGCCGCGAACGCCGCGGGCGGATGCGGCCCCGGCTGGCATCGTGGCCCCTACGGCGGCTGCCAGCCCAACCGCCGGGCTGTCGTGGTTCGGCCTGCCCCGGTCGTCGTGGCTCCTCCGGTCGTCGTGGTACGGCCCCGCGCGCGCGCGTGCCCCTACGGCACCGTGTGGCGTAATGGACGTTGCCGCGGCTGGTAAGTTCTAGATTTCGACAAAAGCCCCGCGCGATGCGGGGCTTTTTTGTTGCGGCGGCTGAACGGAGATCGACGGGATGCGCCACGGAGCAACAGCACACGATGAAGCAAAGGCAGGGATTGCGTGTGCCACCCCTGCCTCCACGACACCTGCCTACCAGTAGTAGCGGCGGCGCCAGCCCCAACCCCTGCGTCGCCAGCCCCAGTGCCGGCGGCCCCAGCGCACTTCTTCCGGCGTGAGGCGTTCGACTTCATCGCCTGACGT
>DATCXE010000040.1:0-3403 GCA_036565985.1 Bradyrhizobium sp. | reverse complement strand
CGATCCCGACCATCAACGCGCCGGACCTGCAGAAGGAAGCGGCGAAGCGCAAGGCTTGATGGCTTCGCGTTAAGGCGACGATCCCTCAACGTCATTGCGAGCGAAGCGAAGCAATCCATAGCGCGGCAAGTCGAGAGATGGATTGCTTCGCTACGCTCGCAATGACGGGGTTAGCAGTCCTGCAGAACGCTAATCCCCAGAGGCCTCTTACTTCCCGTAATATTCCTGCACGGTTTCCCACGCCACGTTCTGCAGGAACGCCGCGGTCTGCGCGTCGACGTTGGCGAGATAGCTGTTGCCGACGGGCGAGCGCCCGGTCAGCGCCGCAAATACCACGCATGACGCGAGATACGTTCCGGCCGCACTCGGATGACGCTTGTCGATGGCGTAGAGATTGAGCTCGGGCTGTTTGCCGATCGCCCTGGCAAAGGCGAGACCCGCCGGAATCACCAGCGCGTTATTGGCGTTGCCCGCGACCGTGTACGCCTCGGCCAGTTGCGCCGTCATTTCCGGCTTGTCGGCATAGGCCCAGGACATAAAGAACACCGGCCTTGCTCCCTTGGCGCGCACGATGTCGCTGTCCTTTTTGGCGTATTCGGTGAACACCGATTTGAGCGTCGGGTGGATCGGGCACTGACTGCAATCCATCATGATGGCGACGTCGAACAATTTATCGAGCTTGTTGAACTTGACGTTGTTCTGGTCGTCGAAGGAATAGGAGCCGATTGCCTTGGGCCGGAAGTAGCTTTCGACGTCATGCCAGTCCAGGCCGGAGCCGCCGATCGTGACCGATGTGGCGCGGTAGGCACCCTTGTTGGCCGGGTCGGCCGCCCGCTGCATCGCCAGCACGTGGCTGTGCATGCTGTTGTTGTAATAGAAGAAGCTGTTGCCGATGAAGATTTCGGTCTTGGGAAAGTCCGGGCCCAGTGTGGTCACAACAGGCCTGGTCTGCGCCAGCGCCACGGTCTGCGCGGCTGCGATGCCGCCCAATGCGATCAGCGCGACCACGAGCGACCGAAACAATCTCGTCATATCCGCCCCCTGACTTGCCAAACCCGGCTTGATTTTGCGCCACCCTAGCACGCACCGACGGCCTTGTGACGCGGTTTGGATCACCCAGGCGTGATCAGCGCAGGCGCCGGCTTTGCTGCAACAAAACAAAGAGTTATTTACCTAAGCCGGATATATCCGAGCCGCCCGCGGCCAATATTCCGGCCGCGACAAAGCCACCGATGCGGTGGATAGTATTTGCGATTCCGAGGCTCAACCGGAGCTATTGCCATGTCGATGCAGAGCGTCGCTTCCCCCGTCTACAGCTTCACCAAGCCGCGGCGAAATTCGCTGACGCATATTCCCGGTGACGAGGGCTGGCCTTTCATCGGCAAGACGCTGGAGGTGCTCGCCGACCCCAAGGGTCAGGTCGAGCGGCAATCCAAAAAATACGGACTGGTCTATCGCAGTCATCTGTTCGGCGAGACCAGCCTCGTGCTGCTCGGACCCGATGCCAATGAGCTGGTGCTGTTCGACCAGGCCAAGCAGTTTTCGTCGACGCTCGGCTGGGGACGGATTCTCGGACTGCTGTTTCCGCGCGGGTTGATGCTGCTCGATTTCGAGGAGCATCGCCTGCATCGTCGCGCGCTGTCGGTGGCCTTCAAGTCCGGCCCGATGAAGTCCTATCTGGGCGAGCTCGATACCGGGATTGCCGCGCGCGTGGCGCAATGGAAGGCGCAGCCGGGACCGATGCTGTTCTATCCGGCGATGAAGCAGCTGACGCTCGATCTTGCGGCGACGTCGTTCCTCGGCGCCGGCATCGGGCCTGAAGTTGATGAAATCACCAATGCCTTTGTCGACATGGTCGCGGCCTCCGTCGCGGTGATCCGAAAGCCCCTGCCCGGCACTGCGATGGCCCGCGGCGTCCGGGGCCGCAAGCGCATCGTCGCCTATTTCTCCGAACAGATCCCGCTCCGCCGCGCCAAGGGCGGCGGCGACGATTTGTTCTCGCAGCTTTGCCACGCGACCCATGAGAACGGCGTATTGCTGTCGACGCAGGACATCGTCGACCACATGAGTTTCCTGATGATGGCGGCGCACGACACATTGACCTCCTCGCTGACGTCGTTCGTGGGCGAACTCGCCGCCCATCCGGAATGGCAGCAGAAGCTGCGTGACGAGGTCAACAGCATCGGCATCGCCGCCGGCGCGCCGACCAGCTTCGACAATCTCGAAGCGATGAAGCTCACCGAAATGGCGTTCAAGGAAGCGCTGCGGCTCAAGCCGCCGGTGCCGTCGATGCCGCGGCGCGCTATCAGCGACTTTACCTTCAAGGGCTACGCGGTGCCCGCCGGCACCATGGTCGGCATCAATCCGCTGTTCACCCATCACATGCCTGACATCTGGCCCGAGCCTGAAACATTCGATCCGCTGCGTTTCACCGATGAAGCGCAACGCAACCGCCACCGCTTTGCCTGGGTGCCGTATGGCGGCGGCGCGCACATGTGCCTCGGCCTGCACTTCGCCTACATGCAGGCGAAATGTTTTGCGCGGCATTTCCTGCAGAATCTCGATGTGTCGCTGGAGCCCGGCTACAAGCCGGACTGGCAGATGTGGCCGATCCCGAAACCGCGAGACGGAATGCGCGTAGTGCTGAAGCCGGTGTGAGGGCAGCTAACGCTTCGGGATGGGTAGAGCGCAGCGCAACCCATCAGTACTTGCGCGGAGGCGTGATGGGTTTCGCTGCGCTCTACCCATCCTACGATTCCTGCGCGGGTCAGAGACTGAAGAAATCCAGCTAATCCACGAACGTCGTCAGCTGCGCGCCTTCATCCGCCACGAACACCGCGATCAGCTCCGCAGGTTCGGTGTTGCTGGCGTTGGCCGAGACCAGATGCACGGCGCCGGGCGGCTCGAAGAACGACTGGCCGACCTTGAATGTTTCGACCGGACCGCCGGCGAGCTGCGAACGGATTTCGCCCTTGGTGATGTAGGCGGTGACGGAGCCGGCATGGCGGTGCGCGCGGGTAAAGCCACCGGGGCCATAGAACACGCGCACGATGGTCACGCGCTTGCCCGGCACGTTCGGCAGCGCGTGCGAAGCGATCGGCTCGACGACGTCCTGTGTGGAACCGGACGAAACGCTGTTGGCGCATAGCGGCTCGATCACCGCCGAGATCGCATCCATGGTCGATGGTAGCGCCTTGCCGATGACGAAGGCGCAGGCGAGACCGGCGATCACGGCAAGGTAGAAGGGGCGACCTTCGGTTAGCGGCGACAGGCGGGATGTAGCGGACATTTGTGTCTCTCCTTCCATGGGCCCCAAGCAAGCTCTTACATCCGTCATTCCGGGATGGTCCGAAGGACCAGACCCGGAATCTCGAGATTCCGGGTTCGATGCTTCGCATCGCCC
>DATCXE010000037.1:0-10052 GCA_036565985.1 Bradyrhizobium sp. | reverse complement strand
GCAGCTTCTCCAGCCAGTCCGGCGGTTCGCCTCGGGTCAGCGCGGCGAGAAAGCTTGCCGGCGCCGGTTCGGTCAGCAGGGGCGTCTCTGCGTTGTCGCGGCATATCGCGACGAGCCCGATCCCGTTGTCCCTGATCACGGTCCGCGCCTGCGCCGCGGTTCCCATCAGCGCGTCGAGCGTAAGCAGGTTGCCGGCGACGTTGCGGTGATAAGGCCCGGCCAGCACGCGGTGGGCGGTGCGGACCAGGATCGGCGAACCCAAATTGGACACCGCGAGCACCGTGGTGGGCGGCTGCGCGGCGAGCTGGGCGTAGTCGGCCGGTCGTTCGCAGGTGGCCGTCGACCTGGCTGCCGACGCTGCGCCTTGCACCCCGAGGGCCGTGGATGCCGCCAGCGCGGCTGCGCTCCAGGCTACGTTGAGGGAAACCAGCCAGACCGTCGCCATGCGCAGCATGGCCTTTCGGCTCGGGATCACGGCGATGCGCTGCCGCCAGGCGCCAACCCAGGCTGCCAGTGCGATGGCTGCGAGGGGGACGGAGAAGGTCGCGCCGCGCACCTGCCAGAGGCTGACGGCGAAGGCTGCGATCAGGAAGGCGGAGAGCGTCCACTCTGCCGCCGTGCCGCCCTTGCGCAGGCGAACGCCGAGCACGACGAGGGCGAGGGCGGGTGTGATGTAATAGCCGGCGCCCTTGGCCCAGCTTTGGGTGAGCACGCTCCAGAAAGACTGCGCCTCGGTCACATGGTCGAGCCAGAACTGCTGCAGCCTCGGATCCAGTCCGGCATAGGGGTCGGCGAGGCATTGCGGAAAAGCCGCTGCGGCGAGAACAACCGCAGCAGCGAGCGCCAGCAGGGCTGCGAGCCTTCCGGCGAAGCTGCGATCGGCCGCTGGAGCCGCCGCGGCCAATGCCAGGCCAAGTCCCGATATCACCGCGACCGACAATTGCGGGAGCGAGTAGGCATCGCATTGCGCGGCCATCCAGGCACTGGCCGGCACGGTTGCGACAAAGGCAGCGAGGCCTGCGCCGGCAAAACCGAGGCCAAACCCTGCCGCCTTGTCTGCCCCAGTCCGTCCGCCGAGCAAATAGGCGGCAGACGCGGTCAGCCCCGCGACGGCGACGTAAGGCAGCGTCTCCATGCCGACGGCCAGCATCAACGCGCAGGCGATGCCTGCGGCGATCCCGGCGACATGGCCGCGCCCGACGATCAGGGCGGTCATGGTGGCCAAAGTGAGCGTGAGCTGGACGTTGTGGTGGTCGATATCGCCGGGCGCAAAGACGCCGCCGAAATGCAGCGCCGCGGTGCAGATGATGACCGCAGGGAGCAGCGCCCAGTCGCCGCCGATGGCACGCGCGATCCTCAGCATGAAAGCCAGCGCCGCGGTCATCAGCAGCGTCGACCATAGCAGCATGGCGACGGTTTCGCCCGTCGCCGGCTTTCCGGAGAATGCCGACACCACGAGGATGATCGCCGCGATCGGGGCATCGACCAGCCGCGACCAGTGCATGACGAAGCCGCCCTGCGGCCCCATTCGGTACTGATGCAGATCGAACCAGCCCTGCCCGCCGATGAGGTCGCGAATTTCGACCAGCCGGAGCATGCTGTCATTGTCGCCGGTCGCACCCCCGAGTGTCGGGAAACCGCCTGCCGCGTGCAGGCAAAGCGCGAGCAGCGCGCCTGCCAGTCCCAGCGCGGCATCGTTGCGCCACGTTACCGTCCTGACAGTGCTTTGCCGCAGTATCGTCTCGGTGACGGTCATTCGAGGCCGGAACGTTGGAGGAGGCGGCAGCCTAGCGGGCCGCATTCAACAAACCGTAAAACGCAGCCGGGCGGTGCCGGATCCGCCCTGAACCTTTGCCGCTCAACATTCAACGGCGGCAAGAAACGAAAAGGGCCCCGGCATTGCCGGGGCCCTGACGCAACTCCCAAAGCTACGCTTACTTGAGCGAGCTCGAGATGTTGTTGAAGTTCGAAGACAGCTTGCTGCCCACGCCGTTGACGGCGGTGATGATAGCAATCGCGATGCCGGCGGCAATCAGGCCGTATTCGATGGCAGTCGCGCCGGACTCGTCCTTCACGAAACGCGAAACGAGATTCTTCATATCCATAACTCCTGTGTGCACAGTGGCTGATCGAACTATCGTTTGGTCTTGCCGGCGTTCTCAGCACCGTGACCATGGCGACAGCCTAGGGTGCGACAATTTCGACGCAGTTAATTCGACCGCGGAAAACCCGGTGGAACCTGGCGTTCTCAAGCACAGTAAACACCGCATTAAGCCAATCGATAAAATGCAGAACGACATCGGAGTGCGTTCGACGGATGCGGAAGCGAAGTCGGCCGATCCCTCCATTCACAGCTCTTTAAGCGCAAGCGGATACTCGTGAGGCTTCCGATCGAGCGAGGCCGCCATGTCAAGTTTGCCGTTAGACGTCGTCGTGATGATGGGCCAGACGATGGCCAAGGTCGTTCCGATCACGATCGTCCTCGCCGTGGTGTTCGCGGTGCTCTCGCATTTCTGGGCCTGCAATTCCGGCGAGCCCTGGTGGCGCAAGCGCGAACTGGTTACCGACATCTGCTATTGGTTCTTCGTGCCGGTATTTTGCCGCGTCTTCCGGATCGGGCTGCTGGTGGTCCTCACGGGGCTCATCTTCAACATCCATGACGCCGACGGGCTGATCGCATTCTACGACAATGGCCACGGTCCGTTGTCGGAGTTGCCGCTCTGGGTTCAGGCGCTGGTGTTCCTGGTCGCGTCCGACTTCATGCTGTACTGGCTGCATCGCATGTTTCACCGCGGCGGCTTCTGGAAGTATCACGCGATCCACCATTCCTCCGAACATCTGGAATGGATTTCGGCGGCGCGCTTTCACCCCGTCAACCTGTTCATCGGAACGATCATGGTTGACGTCGTCCTGCTGATGGCGGGCATCTCTCCCAATATCATGCTGTGGGTCGGGCCGTTCACGACCTTCCACTCCGCCTTCGTGCACGCCAATTTGAACTGGACGTTGGGGCCGTTCAAATACGTGCTTGCCACGCCGGTCTTCCATCGCTGGCATCACACCTCGCTCGAAGAGGGCGGCAACACCAATTTTGCCGGCACCTTTCCGATCTGGGACATCCTGTTCGGCACGTTCCGGATGCCGGAGAACAAGCTGCCGGCCGGGTACGGCGTCGATGATCAGCCGGTGCCCTCCGCGATCGGTGGACAGCTGGCCTATCCGTTCAGGCAATAGCGCAGCCGCGATTTCGCATGAGCATTGCAGCCGGGACGATCCATCGCGCAAAGGCCTTCAGCCTCGCCCACGTTCCGGCGTGGCTCTGGCTTGGCATCGGCGTCTACGCGCTGGCGGTGATCAACGGCCGTACGTTGCTGAACGATTCCGATACCTACTGGCAGATCGCCGTAGGCCAGTGGATCCTGGACCACAACGCTCTCCCGCGCGTCGACTTCTATTCCTTCACCAAGGCGGGGGAGCCATGGGTCTCGTCTTCCTGGCTGTCCCAGGTGCTGCTTGCGACGAGCTATAAGATGGCCGGCTGGACCGGGCCGATCGTGCTGACCGCAGCATGCATCGCGGCGACCTTCGCGGTGCTGACCTGGATCCTCGGCCAGCGCCTTCCCGCGCTCATGGCGATCGTTGTCGCGCTGGTGGCACTGCTCGTGCCGGTGCAGCATCTTCTCGCCCGTCCGCACGTGCTCGTCATGCCGGTGATGATGGCCTGGGCCTACGGCCTCCTGTCGGCGAGCGAGCGCGGACGCGCGCCGTCATTCTGGCTGCTGCCGCTGATCGCGCTGTGGGCAAACCTGCACGGTGGCTTCGTCTTCGGCCTGGTTCTCGCCGGCGGCTTTGCGCTCGACGCGCTGTGGAATGCGGACCGGGCGCAGCGTGCGACCGTGGCGCGGCGCTGGGTCGTGTTCGGCGTCGCCGCGCTGGCGGCCTGTTGCGTCACGCCCTACGGATGGGGATCCATACTTGCCGCACGCAAGATACTCGATCTCGGCGAGCTTCTGCATCTCATCTACGAATGGATGCCGGCCGACTTCAGCAGGTTCAGCATGTTCGAGATGTCGATCCTGGCCCTGATTGCGGGCGCGTTGTACGGCGGCGTAAAGCTGTCGCCACCGCGCATCGCGCTGGTGCTGGGTCTGCTGCACATGGCGCTCGCCCACAACAGGAACATCGAAATATTCGCGCTGCTGCTGCCGATCGTGGTGATGACGCCGGTGGCCTCGCAGTTCGGATTCCAGCCTGCGCGGTTTGCACGGATGGGAATGCCGGCAACTGCCACGGCGGTGCTGCTGGTGCTGGTCGGGTGCTGGACCTCTGTTCTTTCGGCCCATGCCGGATTTGCCCCGCCGGAGCGGCAGTCACCGGCCGCGGCCGTCGACGTGCTCAAGGCGCGCAATCCCAAGCGGGTGCTCAACGACCTTCCGTTCGGCGGCTATATGATCTGGCGGCAGATGCCCGTGTTCATCGACGGGCGCGCCGAACTGTATGGCGAAGCGTTCGAAATGGCCTATTACCGCGCAGTGCAGCTCAAGGACGTCAGCCTGTTCCTCGATCTTCTCAAGACCTGGGAGATCGACGCCGTGCTGCTGACGCCCGCGACGCCGGCGGTCGGACTGCTCGACAATATCGGCGGCTGGCAGCGCATCTATTCCGACGACAACGCCGTGCTGCATGTTCGCACGCCCAACTGACCGCGGACACCGGCAGCCCTGAGCGCGCGCGATAGATGACCGCAAACTGGCGGGCGCGTCGGGTTTCTGGTACGCGGTGAAAATGAACCTGCCGATCGAGATCGTCGAGATGCTCGGCCAGACCATGGCCAAGGTCGTCCCGGTCACGCTCGGGCTCGCGCTCATATTCTCGGTGCTGGCGCATTTCTGGGCCTGCAATCCCGGCAAGCCCTGGTGGCGCAAGCGCGAACTGGTGACCGACCTCTGCTACTGGTTTCTGGTGCCGCTGTTCGCGCGGGTCTTCCGGATCGGCCTGTTGGTGCTCGGCGCCGGCCTGCTGTTCGGGATTCGCGATGCCGACGACCTGATCGCCTTCTACGACAACGGCCACGGCCCGCTGTCGACGCTGCCTTTGTGGCTGCAGGCGATCCTGTTCCTGGTAGCGGCTGATTTCATGATGTACTGGCTGCACCGCATGTTCCATGGCGGCGGGTTCTGGAGATACCACGCCATCCACCATTCGTCGGAGGACGTGGACTGGATTTCCGCTGCGCGCTTTCACCCGGTCAACCTGCTGTTAGGCACCATCGGGGTCGATGTCGTGCTGCTGATCGCCGGGATTTCGCCGGGCGTGATGCTCTGGCTCGGGCCCTTCAATATCTTTCACTCGGCGTTCGTGCACGCCAACCTGAACTGGACGCTAGGCCCGTTCAGATACGTGGTGGCGACGCCGGTATTCCATCGCTGGCATCACACCGGTCGCGAAGAAGGCGGCGACACCAATTTTGCCGGCACCTTTCCGCTCTGGGACATCCTGTTCGGAACCTTCCGGATGCCCGAAGGCCGGCTGCCGGACCATTATGGCATCGACGATCAGGCCTCATTCCCCAGCGAGATCATCGGACAACTGGCCTATCCGTTCCGCAAAATGGCGCCTGATCCGGAGAACTTCAGGGTTGCCGGGGAGTAAACGGGCGGGGAGCGCGGATTTGTTGGGCCAATCTGGGGCCCTTTTGCACTTCGTTCATCAATTGTCGTCAGATTCACCCCGTCGGGCGCCGGTCCGCTGCGTATCGTTTGTGCCGGCCAGTAATGCCCCGGAGTTAGAGTATGTCGTTCAAGTCCCTGCGTATTCGTGCGCGCGCACGCTTTGGGTTGCTTTCCCTCGCAACGGCCATCCTGATGTGGCCGGCGGCCAGCCTTGCCGCGCCCGATCCCGATCGCATCGCGGTTTATGTCGATCAGGCAAAGCTCGTGAAACTTCCTGCCAAGGTCTCCACCATTGTGGTCGGAAACCCGCTGATTGCGGACGTCACGATACAGAGCGGCGGCATCATCGTCGTCACCGGCAAGGGCTACGGCGCGACCAATTTCATCGCCATGGATCGCAACGGCGAAGTGCTGGTGGACCGCCAGATTCAGGTCGAAGGTCCGACCGATCAACTCGTCACCGTCTATCGTGGCGTCGATCGGGAGTCCTATAGTTGCGTGCCGGTCTGCCAGAAGCGCATCACGCTGGGCGACGGCACCAACTATTTCAGGCAGGCGATCGATCAGGCCGGCTCGCTCTCGAGCCAGGCCAGCGGCGCCGCGGCAGCCGCCGCAGCCAAGGGCGGCAACTAGGCTCGCTGCATCCATCCGGCCGGCCGCACATGGCGGCGGCCCCGGGCGCTTATCCCGAAGACGGTTAAGATCCGGCTAACAGAATGGGCCGTTCTGGCTGGATCGGGCGAAACACTTCAACAATCTGTTTCGGGTAATTCTTGGCGGCAATCCCTCTCGTCTTGAGGCTTCCTCGATGCCGTTGCCCGCCGCCACAAGAAAGATCCTGCGACGATTTCGCCGTAACCGCCGCGGTTCGGCCGCGGTCGAGTTTGCGCTGGTCGCGCCGTTGTTTTTCGGACTGCTGTTCGCGATCATCGAACTGGCGATGGTGTTCTTTGCCAGCCAGGTACTCGAGACCGCAACGCAGGACTCGGCGCGTGTGATCATGACCGGTCAGGCGCAGAACGCGTCCTTTACCCAGGCGCAGTTCAAGAACCTCGTCTGCAGCAAGCTCACCGTCATGTTCGACTGCGTCAACGGGGTCTCGATCGACGTGCAGAGCTATAGCGCGTTCGGCTCCGTCAACGTTGCCGATCCGATCGACGCCAACAAGAACTTCGTGCCGCCCAACAATTATCTACCCGGTAATCCCGGCGATGTCGTGGTCGTGCGGCTGTTCTACAAGTGGCCGCTATACGTCACCGGGCTCGGCTTCAACATCGCAAACATCGGCGGCAGCAAGCGGCTGTTGACTGCGACCGCCGCCTTCCAGAACGAACCTTACTAGGGCCTGAGCAATGAAACCGACGATCAGAATCTGGTCTCGCATGCGCCGCCGGGCGCGCAGGCTGCTTCGCGACAAACGCGGCGTCGCGGCCGTCGAATTTGCGATCATCGTGCCGGTGATGCTGGTGCTGTTCTTTGGCGTCGATGAGTTCTCGTCCGTCGTCGCCGTCGACCGCAAGGTGACGTTGATGGCGCGAACGCTGTCCGACCTGACATCGCAGAACGACAGTGTCTCCGATACCCAGCTGACCAACTTCTTCAATGCCAGCACCGCAATCATGACGCCCTATCCATCGGCGCCGGTCAGATCCACGATTACGGAGCTCTATGTCGATCCCGCTACGAAGCAGGCCCGGGTGCAATGGAGCAAAGGCGCGGCGCCCCGTGCGACCGGCACCACGGTCACCATTCCTGACGCGCTCAAGGTCGGCGACACCTATCTGATCTTCAGCGAGGTCACCTACAGATACATTCCGACCATCGGTTACGTCATGGCCAAGGCCGGGATCAACCTGAGCGACGCCACCTTCACCCGTCCGCGTCAGTCGTTCTGCGTCGTCTATCCGGCGCCCGCCCCGGGCGCGGCCTTGCCTCCCTGCTCGAAGTTGTAGCGTCACGGATTCCCGATCGACGTCGGTTACGCGACGGCCGTGTCTTCAAGTAAATCCAAATGAAAAAGGCCGCGCCATGGGCGCGGCCTTTCGCTTCATTTCAGAGGCAACTTTCCACGGCGCGCACGCCCTGGAAAATCGCTTTATCCGGCGGCGCGCAGATTGTCGGCCGAAGATTTGCCAGAGCGGCGATCTGCCACGATTTCGTAGGAGATCTTCTGGCCTTCACGCAGCGTACCAAGACCGGCACGCTCGACAGCGCTGATGTGCACGAACACGTCATTGCCGCCGTCATCCGGCTGGATGAAGCCATAGCCCTTGGTTGCGTTAAACCACTTCACGGTTCCCATGCTCACTGGGGTAGTCCCTTCTCAGATATACAAGTCGTAACCCACCTCTCGATGGGCTGGTGAGATCGAATTTTTGGAAGGGTCGTCAGCGTCTAAACCGGCTGTACCGGTGGATAGCTAATGTCGTCCGGCCGAAAATCGATGCCTAATATTATTCGATAGTACTGGTCAAAACAATCCTGACGTGCACGATTTTTTGATTCGGCCGGCCAGCCGACCGGGATCGCGCACGACAAGGCATATCGGGCGCGGTCTGGCGGGCGGTGGCAGGCGCGTTTACCGGCGGCGGAACTGGCCGCCGCGCGGCGGTCCACCACGCGGGGCACCGGTATTCGGACGCTCGTCCTTGTGACGAAAGATCAGGCGACCCTTCTCCAGATCGTAGGGCGACATTTCGATCGTGACCCGATCGCCTGCCAGCGTCTTGATCCGGTTCTTCTTCATCTTGCCGGCGGTGTAGGCAACAATCTCATGTCCGGCGTCGAGCTGCACGCGGTAGCGTGCGTCGGGGAGGATTTCGGTCACCAGTCCTTCGAACTGGATCAGCTCTTCTTTAGCCATGGTGGTCTCCAGATCGATCGAGGCTAGCGCTGCGGTCGGTGGGTACGGTTGGGTTGAGTATTCGGACGGCTCTCGCGATGCAAGAAGGCGACGCCCTGAATGCCCTCACTTTTCCCGCCCTGGCCTTTGCCGCCCTGCTGCGCCGCACGCGGCTGTTCGTGCCGGTTCGGCTGTGTCGCCGCTTTATTACCACCACCGCGGCGAGGACGGCGAGGGCCTTTTGACCCCGGGGCCGCTTCATGTCCCCTGGATTCGTGACCCCGGGGTTCGTGCCCTCTGGCGTCATGTCCCCTGGCGTCATTTCCTCTGGGGTCCTGCGTCCTGGCGCCGTGGGCGCGCGGTGCGGATCGTCCGCCCCGGTGCTGTGCAGGGCGTTGCGAGGGAGCCGGCGCGGCGTCGCGGCTGCCCGGCGTACGGCGGTCTTCCCGCGGCAGCGTGACTTTGATCAGCCGCTCGATGTCGCGCAGATAGCCCATCTCCTCGGCGCCCGCGATCAGCGAGATCGCGACGCCATCGGCGCCGGCGCGTGCCGTACGCCCGATGCGGTGAACATAGGTTTCCGGAATGTTGGGTAGATCGAAATTCACCACATGGCTGATGCCGTCGACGTCGATGCCGCGGGCAGCGATGTCAGTGGCGACCAGGGTGCGGATCTCGCCGGTACGGAACGCGGCGAGCACGCGCTCGCGGTGGTTCTGTGACTTGTTGCCGTGAATGGCGTTGGCTTCGATGCCGGCCTTGGCCAGCGTCTTCACCACCTTGTCGGCGCCGTGCTTGGTGCGGGTAAAGACCAGCGCGCGGTCGACCGTCTCCTGCTTCAGGAGCTGCGCCAGCACACCGGATTTGGCCGCGAAATCGACCTGGATGATGCGCTGGGTGATACGCTCGACCGTCGAGGAAACCGGCGTCACCGCGACGCGGGCGGGGTCGCGCAGCATGGCTTCGGCCAGTTCGGCGATGTCCTTCGGCATGGTGGCCGAGAAGAACAGCGTCTGCCGCTTGATCGGCAGCTTGGCCACGATTTTGCGGATGTCGTTGATGAAGCCCATGTCGAGCATGCGGTCGGCTTCGTCGAGCACCAGGAACTCGACCTGGCCGAGCTTCAGCCCGTTGCTCTGGACGAGATCGAGCAGGCGGCCTGGGGTTGCCACCATCACTTCGACGCCCTGCATGACCGAGCGGACCTGCCGGCCCATCGGCACGCCGCCGATGGCCAGCGCTGAGCTCAGGCGGATATGGCGGCCATAGGCATTGAAGCTGTCGAGGATCTGGCCGGACAATTCGCGGGTCGGCGACAGCACCAGCACGCGGCAGCTCTGCGGCTGCGGCCGGATGCGGTTCTCCAGGATGCGGTGCAGGATCGGCAGCGCAAAGGCCGCGGTCTTGCCGGTGCCGGTCTGGGCGATGCCGACGACGTCGCGGCCGGTGATGGCGAGCGGGATGGTCTGGGCCTGAATGGGCGTGGGCGTGTGGTAATTTTCTTCCTTGAGTGCACGCGCGATGGGATCGGCCAGGCC
>DATCXE010000029.1:0-2001 GCA_036565985.1 Bradyrhizobium sp. | reverse complement strand
GTCAAGTTTCACGAGTCACATCGTGGGACGACGGTGGCAAAAGAGCCGTTCACCGGGGAGAGTACGAAGTAAGCCGTAAAGCCACTGCGCAGGGAAGGCCGGGATGCTCCGCCTGTACCTGTATGCTCGTGTGCGCGTTTTTAAGTGCGCAATTGCACACGAGATCGCGGGTGCAGCGCGCACCCGGTCTTCCCTGCGCCCTCGGTATTCGTGAGGGCCAACGGACTTGCAAACCTCGGGCGCAATGCGTCGCGAGAACGCGAAGTCACATCCAGTCGTCATCCCCGCGAAGGCGGGGATCCAGTATTCCAGAGACAGCAGTGATTGAGCCGATCAGCCGCAGCGTACTGGATGCCCGCCTTCGCGGGCATGACGACCTTTGTGATTAACTCACTCGCCCTTCACGAACTTCGCAAACGCCTCCGCGTAATCCGGGTGCCAGCGCGACAGCGCGGGGCGGTTTTCGACGATGTCGCCGATCGCCCACAGCATGCGCCGCTCGTCGAGCGGCCTGGGCACGTCATTGTCCGGGCACAGGATGTAGAAATCGCCGGCGTCGATGCGCGCGATCATGAAATCAACCGTCTGCTCCGGCGTCCAGGCGCCCGGCGGTTTCTCGGTGCGGCCGCGCGCGGTGAGGCTGGTGAAGACATGACCGGGGATCATCAGGTGCGCGCTGATCTTGCAGCCCGGAATGTTCCGCAACTCATGTTGCAGCGCTTCGGTGAGCGCCTTCACGCCGGCCTTGGAAACGTTGTAGGCGGGGTTGCCGGGCGGGGTGGTGATGCCCTGCTTGGAGCCGGTGTTGATGACGAGGCCGGGCCGTCCGCGTTCGACCATGTGTGGCGCGAACGCCTGCGTGCCATGGATGACGCCCCACAAATTCACCTGAAGAATGCGCTGCCAGTTCTCCAGCGGTCCAAAGCTGTTGCTGTCGGGGCCGATGCCGGCATTGTTCATCAGGACGTCTGTGCCGCCGAACCGTTTCTGCACAGACGCTTCCAGGGCCGCGACGTCATCGAAGCGACCGACGTCGACGGCGGCCGTCATGACATCGGCGGTCCCGCCCCTGGCAACGGATGCCAGCTTGGCCGCGGCCTCGGCGAGGCGGTCGGCCCCGATATCGGCGATACATACCTTCATGCCGAGGCTGGCGAAGTGTGTCGCGGCGGCGAGCCCGATGCCGGAGGCGCCTCCGGTGATGACGGCAACATTGCCGGGCGACATGGCTGGATGGGGCAAATCAACTCTCCGGATCGGTCAGGATCCCCGCACTTTACAGGCTTGCTGGCCACACGCCACCGTTCTCACGCACGTGTGGAACCGCGATGGCTGGTAACGCGCGGTGCGGAAAGTGGCTTACTTGGCGATTTCGCAGACCGTTGCCGGATCCCGCGAGCCGGGACGCGCGTCGCTGGCGGACACGCCATCCCACCACGCCCGGAGCGCGGCGCGGTCGCAGTGCAGCTTGACGCTCATCCCGTCGGCGAACTTGATCCAGTCTTCGAAATGCTGGCTCGATACCGCGATCACCACGGGAATGTCGGCATAGAGCGCGCGTTCGATCAGGTGGGCGAGACCCTTGCCGTCACGCTCCCGCTTGCCGAAGCGGTTGACGATGAGAAGGTCGGCGCCGGCCTCGAGCGCGTCGGCGACACGGGCGCCCGCGTTCTGAAGCCTTGCGAGGTCGAGCCGGCAGCCGCTTGCGCCGGGGTCGAAATCCTGCGCCAGCAATATTTTTTCTCCGCTGTGGACCAGCACGGCCGACAGGCTGGAATCGGCGCACTGACCAGCCTGCACCATGCCCACGACACGAAGGCCACGCGCATTCAGCTCCACCGCGAAGTCGCGCAGGACTGCGTCGGGGTCATCGTGGTCGTGATAGACCAAAGCGGCAAGGTTGCATTGCGCGTCAAGCATGACATGCCTCTCGTTCGCTGGTTCGAGCCTTGTTATATCCTGTCGTATATCACGTATGCGAAGACGTCGCCACGGCCAATG
>DATCXE010000016.1:0-2300 GCA_036565985.1 Bradyrhizobium sp. | reverse complement strand
CAGCAGCGCGCTTTTCTTGCCGCGGGCTGCGAGCACAAGCGACAGGATGCCGAAACCAAGCCAATACATCGTGGCCGTCAGCAGGAACATGCTGTCGGCGCCGGGGGCAGCCGGATCGATCAGCCCCCACAGCCAAACCATGACCGGAGATTGCCAGTCGCCGTACGTACCCTTGGCGATGTCCTCGTACACGTACTTGGCGTCAAAGGTCATGATGCCGGGATAGAAGATCAGAAGCGTCAGGCCGAAGCCGATCGCAAGCAGGGCGGCAGTGGAAGCCATCAGAAGCGGTCGCCGCGACGGCAGCCGCTCAGGTTGCAACGGCATAAATATCCCCTGAATTGGCCAGTTGCGGCAACGCGATCAGCCAGTTGGCGACATCGCTTGCACCCATCCACTCACCTATCAGCGCCTGGCTTTCCCCGACTGCCGCGTTGAAGCGCGTGTAGCCCATCGCCGAGCAGCGCTCGATGCAGGCGAGCGCCACGTCGCGCTGGATGGTGGTGAACTCGAATGACAGCGCGCGTACCCTGTGTGACAGGCCGTGCAGCGCCTCCGCCTCAAAGCCCTCGACGTCGAGCTTGATGAACGCGGGCACGCCGTGTCTCGTGATCAGCGCATCGAGCGTCGTGACCTCGATATCGATGGTCTCGCTCCAGCGCTGGCTTTCCCAGCCCGGAGCGTCGCGGGCGGCCTCGACGAACGCCGGCGATACCGTCGAAACCGTCGGGTTGTCTGCATTGATCAGCATTCGCGCCCTGCCCGCCTCGCGACCCACCGCGACCGCCTCGATCGTTACCGATGCGTTGCGTCCATAGAGGAGCCTGAGAGCCCTGACCATGGTCGGCTGCGGCTCCACCGCTACAACGCGTGCGCCCAGTCGTCGGAACGAAGCGACGCGGTCGCCAACATGGGCGCCGACGTCGAAGACCAGATCGCCGGATCGGACGAAGTTGCCATAGAGGCGATCCATCGCCGCGGCGCGCCTCCTGTTTCCGTAGTAGATACGAACCGACCTGAGGGTGGCGCGCACGGTCCTCACAGCGCCCGGCATGGCTAGACCGAGCTCGCCAATGGCGGCCGGCTCTCCGAATGAATCGCAGGCAAGGCCAACGCGAGAAGATCCTCCGGAATTGCCGTCTCCTCGGGAAGCCGGCCGACGCCGATGCGCGCTGCAAGGCTGCCGAGCGCAGGCCAGGCCGTCACCACGGCAAACGGAACGGCTAGCGCGGGGCCGCCGGCAAGCAGGAGGATGTACGGCAGTGCCCACGGCTGGTTCAACGCCACGAGGCCAAGCGCGACACATCCGACAAGAGTCTGGGGCCAGAGATCACGCAGCGCCAGTTTTACAGGCACCGCGTGATCGTCGCGGATCTGTCCCATCCAGCTGATTTCGCGATTGAGCAGCAAGCCAAAGAGAAAGATCGTATGGCCGATCCAGAGGATCGGACACAGCACGATCGAGTATACGGTTTCGATCAGAAAATTGACGATGAAGCGCCCGGCCCCACCGAATGCGCGGCGCTCTTGCGGCGCCAGCAGCACGTCGAGCGCGCCTGCGATCTTGGGCGAGAACCACATCACCAGCACCCACGCCAGCAGAACGCTGCCGATATCGGAACGCATGATGGTCGCAGGATCGTCAGTCAGCACGAGCGCAGCCGTCGCGAGCACGAGCAAGCCGATCCACGCCGGAGAGCCGATGAACATCAGGATGGCAAGCACCAACTGGTAACGGCTGACCGGCCTGAGATTCGGCAGAAAAAGAAGCCGCCAATACTGCATATTGCCGTGGCACCAGCGCAGGTCCCGGCGCATGAACTCGAGCAGCGTCGGCGGATTTGCCTCCCACCCCAGATCTTCCCGCGGCATGACGCGTACGTGGTAGCCGGCGGCACGCATCAGGGCCGCTTCGATCTGGTCGTGACTGAGGATATGCCGCTCGTCCTCCCCGTCTCCGGACAAGGTCGGCAGATGGCAATGCTTGATGAACGGTTCGAGCCGCAGGATGGCGTTGTGCCCCCAATAGGGACCGCAATCGGACTGCCACCACGCGCTTCCTATCGTGTAGGAGCGCATGCCGAGCCGCATGCCGAACTGAAAGATGCGGGCGAACAGGCTCGTTGACGGCAATCCAACAATGAGGCCCTGAAGAATGCCCAACCTGGGATCGACCTGCATGATGCGAACGAGGCGTATGACCGCATCGGCGGGCATGAAGCTGTCGGCATCGAGCGTAACCGCAAACTCGTGGCGGCTTCCCCAGTTCTCGCAGAACTCGCGGATATTGCCGGCCTTGA
>DATCXE010000012.1:0-3913 GCA_036565985.1 Bradyrhizobium sp. | reverse complement strand
CCTTGCATCGGAGCATGAACGATATTCCATATGCAGCCTATGCTGCGTTGGAGATCGACCATGCGAGAACTATCGGCGGAAGCCCGCCTGCATCTCTATGCACGTTCGGTGTCCCGCCGATCCGGCACCGGCTATACGGCCGCGCTCTACAGTGCGCTGGCGCTCATTGCGGCCGTCGTGCTCGGTACGCTATCGGTTCACCCGTTCTGAGATCGCGCCTGACGCATACAGGTCCGGGAACAAGTCGTCACTTGCCCAGCGCGTTCTTGTAGATCGTGCCATCCTTCATGATGACCTTGAAGTTGTTGGCGGGGTCGGCAATCAGGTTGATGTTCTCCAGCGGATTTCCATCGACAAGAAGCAGATCCGCGAGCGCCCCCTGTTCCACCACGCCGAGCTTGCCCGGATAGGGATTACGCTTTCCGGACAGCTGCAGCAGTTCGGCGTTGGTCGATGTCGCCATCACCAGCGCTTCGGCCGGGGTGTACCAGCGGGTGAGGGAAGCCAGAATGGCCCCTTGCTTCTGCGCCAACGCGCGTGAGAACAGCACATCGGTGCCCCACGCCGTCTTGATCTTGTACTTCTTCGCCAGTTCGTAGGATCTGGCTATCCCGGGCCAGACCTCATCCGCCTTGGCGCGCTGGACGGAGCCAACCGGAAAGCCCAGCTTCAACTCTTCGGGAAGCGGCTGCAGGCTCAGCCAGATGCCCTTTTCGGCGATCAGCTTCGCAGTTGCGTCGTCCATCAGAAAACCGTGTTCGATGCATTTCACGCCCGCCGCAATAGCCCCCCGGATCGCAGCCGGCGTGAAGGCGTGTGCGGCGACGTAGGTGCCCCAGTTCTCGGCCGCTTCAACGGCGGCGCGCAGTTCGGGCTCGGTGAAGGTGGTCACGTCGATCGGACTGAAGGGGGACGACACGCCACCGCCTGCCGTCAGCTTGACCTGCGATGCGCCCTGCATCAGCTGTTCGCGCGCGCGCACGCGCACCTCGTCGGGGCTATCAGCCACCATGGCGCCACCGACCTGTTCCATGCGGGTGAGCATGCCGCCGATCGTCCGCGGCAAATCGGTCAGTTGCCGGAAATCTCCATGCCCGCTGGTGATCGTGATCATGGCGCCGGACGGATAGATCCGCGGGCCCTTGACGATGCCGTCATCGATGGCGTGCTTGAGACCGAACACCGGTCCGCCGACGTCGCGAACGGTGGTGAAGCCCCGCATCAGCGTGTCGGTTGCTTCGTCGCCGGCCAAAAGGTTGTTGTAACCGACATCACCGAACGCCTGCTGCGGCGTCACGCGCGCCAGCATCGCGTGCCAGTGCACATCGATCAGGCCGGGCATCAGCGTGCGGCCGCCGCCATCGACGATGGTGGTGGTCGCGCTTCGATCGACCGGGATCGGCGTTCGGGAAATCGTTTCGATCAGGTTGCCGCGAACCAGTACGTTGGTCGGCTCGGACAACGATGTGCCCCGGCCGTCGAATACCCGGACATTGTTGAACAGCGTTACCGCGCCGCCGGCCTGCTGGGCCTGGGCCGGAATGGTTGAAAAGATGAGCGCGCAGACCGGCGTCGCCGACAACAGTCGGCGGAAATGCATGGAGACCATTCAACTCTCCTTATTTGTTCGCGCTACGATTGACGTTGAACGGCGCGACGTCGATCCCGGCGGATTTCAGCGCCTGACGCACCCCGCGCGCGATGTCGACGGCGCCCGGCGTATCGCCGTGAATGCACACGGTGTCGGTACGCATCTTGATCACCTTGCCGGTGACCGACACCACCGCGCCGTCCTGCACCATCCGCACCACGCGGTCGGCGATCTCCTTTGCATCATGCAGCACGGCGCCCGGCTTCTTGCGCGAGACCAGCGAGCCATTGTCCTCATAGGCGCGATCGGCGAACACTTCGTGCACCATCGGCAGGTTGGCGGCCTCGCCGGCCTGCACCAGCTTTGAATTGGCGAGCACCACGAAGATCAGGTTCGGATCGACGGCCTTGATGCCGCTGGCGATGGCCTTCGCGGTCATGTCGTCTTCACATGCGACGTTGGAAAGGGCGCCGTGCGCCTTGACGTGGGTAACCTTGTAGCCGGCGGCGGTCGCAATCGCCTGCAGCGCGCCGATCTGGTAGGCGACCAGGTTCTCGATCTCGGAGGATTTCAATCCCGGGATTGGCCGCCGGCCGAAGCCGTGCAGGTCGCGGTAACCGGGGTGGGCGCCGACGCTGACGCCGCGTGCTTTCGCCAGTTCGACGGTGTGGCGCATGATGTCGGCGTCGCCGGCATGAAACCCGCAGGCGACGTTGACCGAGGTCGCGAGCTCGATCATCGCAGCGTCATTGCCCATTTCCCATGCGCCAAACCCTTCGCCGAGATCGCAATTGAGATCGATGGTTGTCATGACGTTGCTCCGCTTCGCCTGAGTAAATTTCTTGTCCGTCAGTCTGGCCCCGATACGTCGGCCGCGACGGCGTTCCAGGTTCCTGCGTCGACCGCGTTGACGGCGTGGCCGGCGACATTGGCATCGTGCAACGCGTCGATGTTGAGATCAACGTTCACGATATCGCGCAGCCGGTCGGGCAGGGTGCGCAGCAGTTCTGCAAATTTGCGGGCTTCCGCCTGCGCCTCCGCCATGCTGACGGCCTTGAAGCGAAAGGCGCGGCCGGCCTGCATTTGCGCGAACCGTCCGAAGTCGGCCGAAATCACGGTCGCGATCTTGGGATAGCCGCCGCTGGTGCCGCGATCCGGCATCAGTACGATCGGCTGGCCATTACCGGGCACCTGCACGCTGCCGTTCACCGTGCCGTCGGAGACGATGTTGTGGCCGTGGAGATGCTTGAGGACGGGACCTTCGAGCCGATAGCCCATGCGGTCGCTGGTCGGCGAGACCTTCCATTCGCTGTCGAGAAACAGTTGCTTGGTCTCGTCGGCGAATTCGTCATCCTGCGGGCCCCATACCACCCGGATCGGTGCGTCCATCGCGGCCGGCAGTTCGATCCGCCGTTCGGGCGCGCCGCTTGCGTCCATCGCCTGCAATTCGTCGCCCGCCTGCAGCGGTCGCGGGTAGGGGCTTCCGAGGCCCGCGCGGGCATTGACGGCGAGGCTGCCGAACATCGGCTCGCCGGCAATGCCGCCTTCGATCGCGAGGTAGCTGAACGCGCCGCCGCGGGCAAAGCCGAGCGTCAGCGTCTCGCCGTCCGCAAGGGTCGCCGAACGATCCGATGCCAGGGCGCGCCCTGCGATATCGGCATTGCGCGGAGCACCCGCCAGCGCGATGCGCACGGCGCCGTTGCGCGCCGTAAAGCTTGCGCCGAACGGACCGATTTCGACGGCCGCCGCGAACGGTACGTTCCCGACCAGCGTATTCGCGGTCGCCAGCGCCAACCGATCCATCGCGCCGCTGGGGACGAGGCCATAGCGCTGGGACCCGGGACGCCCGCCGTCCTGTACCGAGCTTGCCGGCCCGATCGATGCAACGACGAGCTTGCTCATGCGGTGATCTGCTCGGCAATGAACTCGCCGGCTTCGGCGGCACGATCCTGCTCGGCGAAGGTCTTGGCATCGACCGGGGTAAAGCTGACGTTGTCGCCCGGCTCGAGCAGGAAGTTCGGATCGCGATGCAGTTGATAGGTGCGGACCGCCGTCCGCCCCAACAGGTGCCAGCCGCTGGGGCCGGCGAGGCACTGTACGCCGGTCTGAACGCCGCCGATCGAAATGGTGCCGGCCGGCGTCAGCAAACGCGGGTTCTGCCGCCGCGGCATGTGCAGGAAGTCCGCGAGCCCGCTGAGATAGGACCAGCCGGGCGTAAAGCCGATCATCGCGACGCGGTAGTCGCCGGCGACGTGCCGCGCCACGATCTCGTCGGGCGTGGTGTTGAGGGTTTTTGCAACATCCTCGAGGTCGATGCCGTGC
>DATCXE010000011.1:0-6053 GCA_036565985.1 Bradyrhizobium sp. | reverse complement strand
AGGCCGGCGGCGACCCGCAACGTTACGTCACGGTAGCGAGGTTCTTTGCAGAGAATATTACGGTGCAAGCGGGCTCGCTGGAAAAGACGGTGACTGATAGCGCCGACGCCGTGAACGGCGCGGACGCGGTGCTGCTCGGCTAAAACGACGGTTGCGCTTTCCGCGAACAAGTTTTTGAATTGAAAGCGCAACAGCGCAGGAGCCACCGTCCCGATGTTTGATTTCGATCGCGTAATTGACCGCCGCGGCACGCACGCGTCGAAGTGGGACATGATGGCAAAGCTCTCCGGGATTACGGCTGCGGACGGCATCCCGATGTGGGTCGCCGACATGGATTTCGCGGCGCCTCCCGGCGTAACGGAAGCACTGACGGCCACGGTGACCCGTGCTGTCCATGGCTATTATGCCGACACCGGTAGCTGGGCGATCGCGCTTGCCGAATGGATGGCGCGCCGGCACGATCTCTCGATCGATCCGGCCTGGGTAAGCCCGACGCCCGGTGTCGTCTCGGGACTGGGCCTCATCCTTCAGGCCGTCACCGAGCCCGGCGATGAGGTCGTGGTGTTTCCGCCGGCCTATCATGCCTTCCGAAAAATCATTCTCGCCAATGAGCGGCGCATCCTCGACGCGCAACTGTCGCTGCGTCAGGGCCGCTACGCGATGGACCTCGATGCGCTCGCCGCGAAACTGACGCCGCGCACCAGAATCGTATTTTTCTGCAGCCCGCATAATCCGGGCGGCACCGTCTGGTCGGTCGAGGAGATCCGCGCGCTCGCCCTCTTCTGCGCCGAACGCAACCTGATTCTGGTTTCCGACGAAATCCACTGCGACCTGCTGCTGGACGGCGCGAGACATACGCCGACGATCACGGCCGCGCCTGACATCGCCGATCGCCTGATCACCTGCGTCGCCGCGACCAAGACCTTCAATCTCGCCGGCGCCCATGTCGGCGCATGCTTCACGTCGAACCCGGTGTTGAAGCAGAAGCTCGATGCGCGGATCTCGGCAAGCGGCCTTGCCTCCTACAACGCCTTTGGCATGATCGCCACCGAGGCGGCATGGCGAACCGGCGAGAGCTGGCTCGATGCACTGCTGCCCTATCTCGCCGGCAACCGCGATATGCTCGACACCAGGATCGAGCGCGCCGCGCCCGGCGCGCGCTCGATGCGGCTCGACGCGACCTATCTGGCGTGGGTCGACTTCTCCGGCACTGGACTTTCGGCCAAGGACGTCGCGGCACGGGTCAGGGACCGCGCGCGTATTTTTGCAAGCCCCGGCGAGCAGTTCGGCCCGGGCGGCGAAACCTGGCTGCGCTTCAACTTCGCCACGCCGCGTCCGATCCTTGAGGAGGCGCTTGATCGCATTGATGAGGCTTTCAGAGACCTTCGAACGTAAGATCCCACGTAGCGCAGTTATTGCGGAAGACAGCCGATGTCCCGCGGAATTGTCATACCCCGCGCATGCGGGGTATCCAGTACGCTGCGGCCTATCCGCGTCATTGCGAGCGCCAGCGAAGCAATCCACATTTCGGCTCGGGGACAGATGGATTGCTTCGCTCCGCTCGCAATGACGTGGATACAATTTCGCGTTCTCGCGGCGCGATGCGCCCGAAGTTTTTCAAAACCTTCTCTCCCAAAAGAGGGAGCAGGGAATGCCGGGTGCACGCTGCACCCGCGGTCTCGTGTGCAAAAGGCACATGGAAAACGCACACGAGCATACAGGTACAGACGGAACACTCCGGCATTCCCTGCGCAATGGCTTTACGGCTTATGCCGTGATCTCCCCGGAGCCGAATTCCTCTGGCCTCCGTCGTTGGCGAATTCGCGGCTGATCAAGCTCGGTTGAACTGACGCAGCCTCCGCACAACTTGGCACCAGCCACGGGTGTCAGGACCACACGGTTTTGCCGTACGCATCAGCGTCGTTCATCTTGCGCGCCGTTGTTCACTCACGGCGAGATGCCGCCCTGCGAACACGTCTCGCGCCCGACGCTGTTGCGTCCACCGCATCCCATCCCGCGTCCGTGACGATCGCGAAACGCCCCTCACTCGGGTGGGACGGCACGGATTTTACTTTTGATTTGCCCGACAGCTTAAGCGGAATATTTTTCGCGGAGGGGCTGGACAGGATTCAGTGATTTGCCCGACAGGCATCAGGAGCACGCTTGCCCCCTCGCGCGTGTACCACGACGACGATGCTGCATCGGCAGAGCGTCGATCGCGCAAACGCGCGAAAGGAGCTTACGTCAATGTTATTGGCCGACGACGACTTCGCTGATCTGAATGACCGGAGACAGATCCGTATAGTTGGGAATGTCGCCCATGATCTCCTTGGCATGCGGTCCAAAGCCGTTTTGGAAGGCTTCGACCGAGTCGCAGTAGATGTGACACATTCCAACATATGTCGCGGGAGCGCCGGGCGCTCCACCCGCGAGGCCCTTGTCGATCGTGTAGAACTTGCAGGAATCGCCCATGCGGGCTTTCACGAGCGGCATATGCTTGTCCTTGTAGTACGTATGGTCGAAGCGCGCGCCCTGTGTATTGGGATACATAACGCTTACCTTGATCATGGTTGCCTCCCTGTTTTGACACTCGCCGCTTGACCTTCGGCGTCATCCGAAATCTGCGTCAGTTTTGCATGCACTGCAACCTTGCGGGCTACGGGAGTTCTGTAAGCGAATGTGATCCCCTCTGCTGCAGTGCGGGACCACGAAGATGACATTTTTCGGACGTCACAGACGGCATGCCAGGCGCTACTAAAACGGAAGAAAAATCGGAACAAGCAGCACGCTGACGATCGCGGCGATGATCGAGAACGGCACACCGACCTTGACGAAATCGCCGAAACTGTATTGTCCGGGGCCGACGACCAGCGTGTTGACCGGCGAGGAGATCGGCGTCATGAAAGCCGTGGATGCAGCCAGCGCGATGATCATGGCGAACGGGTAGGGCGAGGCGCCGAGATCCTTGGCGATGGCCAGCGCCACCGGCGCCATCAATACGGCCGTCGCGGTATTGGAGATGAACAGACCCAGCGCCGCGGTGATGACGAACAGGGTCGCCAGTACGAAGCGCGGTGCGGCTTCACCGACAAGGCCGACGACTGCGTCGGCAGCGAGATCGACCCCTCCGGTCCGCTGCAGCGCCAGCGAGAACGGCAGCATGCCGACGATCAGGATGAGGGTCTTCCAGTTGATGGAGCGATAGGCGCTGTTGAAGTCGACGCAGCCCAGAAGCCCCATCAGCAGGCAGCCGATCAGTGCGGCCTGGACGTTCGGCACCAGACCGCTGACCATCAGCACGACGACCAGTCCGAGCACGGCCAGCGCGTGCGGCGCCCGCTGGGCCGCGGGAAGAACTTCCTCCAGTTCAAGAGGCATGTTCAGGACGACCACGTCCTCGGTGTGGGACTGGAGATCCGCGATGTCGGACCAGAAGCCGATCAGCAGGAGGGTATCGCCGATCTTCAGCCTTTCCTCGAGCAGGTCGTGCGTGACCACCTTGTTGCCGTGCCGCAACCCGATGACGTTGAGGCCGTATTCGGAGCGAATCCGGGCCTCGCGCACGGTCTGGCCGATCAGCGTGGATTCGGCCGGCAGGATCACCTCGGCCGTGCCGATCTCCTGGGAGCGGTCGGTAAAGTAGTTTCCGATCTCGCTGAACGGTAGCGGCTCGAGATTCAGCGAGTGCCACAGCTTGTTGGCGCCGTCGTTCGAGATGTGCACATCGGCGAGCAGCACGTCGCCGGCCTGCAGTTCGGTCTGTGCGGTTGGAGGAATCACCCCGGCCGCGAACCCGGTCCCACGTTCGATGGCCAGAAGGTTCACGCCCGCGGGCCGGAGCGACAATTCCTCGAGACGCTTGCCGACCAGCGGCGAGCCGGCGTTTATCCGGCCGCGTTTTTCGCGATCGGCGAGGCCATATTGCTCGATCCAGCGCTGGAGCCTGGGGCGGCGGTCCGCCGCTGCGGGCGAACTCTTTCCCGGGAGCAGGCCGCGCGCGAAAAGCATGTAGATGATGCCGAGGGCGAGCAGCGGCAGCCCGAACGGGGTGAAGCTGAAGAAGCTGAACCCTTCCGCGCCCTGCCGGATCAGTTCGGCGTTCACCACCAGATTGGGCGCCGTTGCCACCAGTGTCAGCATTCCGCTGATCAGCGCGGCGAAGCTCAGCGGCATCATCAGCCGGCTCGGCGCCATGCCGCGATTTTGCGAGATGCGCAGCACCACCGGGATGAAAATGGCGACAACGGCGGTCGAACTCATCAGGGAGCCGAGGCCGCCCACGGCCGCCATCAGCAGGACCAGCAGGCGGCTCTCGCTGCTGCCGGCCCTGGCGTCGAGCCAGTCGCCGAGCCGTCGCGCGACGCCGGTTCTCACAAGGCCTTCGCCGATGACGAACAGCGCGGCGATCAGGATGATCGATGAATCGGCAAACCCCGCCAGCGCTTCGTTCATGGTGATGATGCCGGTGAAGGGCATCGAAACCATCACGAGGAGGGCAACCGCGTCCATACGGGGCCGGTTGACGACGAACATCGCGATTGCGGCCGCGAGCATGAGCAGGATAAGGGCGAGGTCGAGGGTCATCAGCATCTCTTCCATCGGTGGCGGCGCCTAGCCACTGATCTGCAAGTTGGCTACCGTTGTCTATCGTAGAAGGTGTCCGGCGCTCGGACCATCGAGCCCGTCCGGTCCAATGGAGTCAATCCAGCTCAAGGAGGCTCGTATGGCGAAAATCGGCATCGTGCACACCACCGAATATACCTACCGCAACCCGGTGGGCCTGCTGCGGCACAAGCTGATGGTGCGGCCGGACGAGAGCCACGATCTTCGCCTGCACAGCGCGACGCTGAAGGTCGAACCGGAGCCCAATGCGATCTACTGGAAGCACGATGTCTTCAACAATTCCATCTGCTACCTGGAATGGCCGGAAGCCGTGCGGACGAGGCGGCTCAGCATCGTGTCGACGCTCGACATGACGCACCATCCCGATGGCCAGCCGCTTCCACTCTACAGCCTCGACGCGACCGCCGAGCAGTTTCCGTTTTCCTACGCCGCTCACGAGATTCCCGACCTGGCGCGCCTTGCCGAGCGCCAGATGCCGGACCCCGGGCGAACCGTCGACGCATGGGCCCGCCGTGTCGCGGCGGAAGTGGAAGGCAAGCAGACGCTGCGCGTGCTGGAAGCGATGACGCATGCGATCAAGAAGGAATTCCGCTACGACGCGCGCTACGAGGAGGGCACGCAGACGGCTGCCCAGACCGTTGCGCTTGGCTCCGGCACCTGTCGCGATTTTGCGGTGCTGATGATGGAAGCGCTGCGCAGCTTCGGCCTCGCCACGCGTTTTGTCACCGGCTATCTGTACGACGATTCCTCCGGCACGACCGTGGGCGGCGGCAGCACGCACGCCTGGTGCAGCGTCTATCTGCCCGGTGCCGGCTGGACCGAGTACGATCCGACCAATGGCCTGATCGCCGGCGCCAACCTGATCCGCGTCGGCGTGACCAGGGAGGCGGAGCAGGCAAGCCCGATATCGGGCGGCTTCGTCGGCAATGCGGACGATCCGACCGGACTGCATGTGGACGTATCGGTGCATGCCGCACCGATAGCCTGAGCGCACGGACAAACCGATTGTTGCGCTGTCCGGCCGGCATGCAGCCGGCCAGACATTGCAAGACTACCCGGAGAGGCTTCTACCGCTCGCCGCTCACAAGCCGATAGGCGCCGCGCTCGAACGTGTCGCAGGTGGCCAGCGCCTTGGCGTCGGCGAATGGCAGGTATTGCATCATGATCACGCCGGCGATGCCGCGCGCGGGATCGACCCAGAAGAAGGTGTTGTTGATGCCGCCCCAGCTCAGGCTGCCGGGGGAGCGCTTGCCTTGCACCTGGTCGGCCGTGATGAGGAAGCCGAGCCCCCATTTGTCGCGGCCGTCGGCGATGAAGGTGAAATCGGCGCTGCGCGGCAGCGCGCTCTTCAGAGCCGGCACCCTGACATCGCCCATGGCATTGCGGCTCATCAGCGCCACCGTTTCGCCCTTGAGCACGCGCACGCCTTC
>DATCXE010000009.1:0-5626 GCA_036565985.1 Bradyrhizobium sp. | reverse complement strand
CAAGGCGTGGACGCTCGACGTCTCCGACCGCCACAACATCACCACTGTCGTCGACGAGGTCGCGGCGCATTTCGGCGGGCTCGATATCATCGTCAACAATGCCGGCATCTCCGTGCGTGTCGCCATCGACGACGAAGGCTATGACGAGGCGTGGGCCAAGGGACTGGCCGTCATGCTGACCGCGCATCAACGCATCATCCGCGCCGCGTTGCCGTACTTGCGGAAATCGAAATCGCCGCGGATCGTCAACATCGCTTCCACCGAGGCGCTCGGCGCCACCGCGCTGCATAGCCCCTACTCCGCAGCCAAGGCGGGCGTGGTCGGCCTGACGCGCTCGCTAGCGGTCGAACTCGGGCGCGACGGCATCACGGTGAACTGCATTTGCCCGGGGCCGATCCTCACCGGCATGACGGCCCGGATCGCTGCCGAACACAAGGCGATCTACGCCAAGCGCCGCACCGCACTCGGCCGCTACGGCGACCCTGAGGAAGTGGCGCACATGACGCTGAGCCTGTGCCTGCCCGCAGCCTCGTTCCTGACCGGCGCGGTGATCCCGGTGGACGGCGGGCTGATGGCACGAAACGCGTAACGGGCATGCGTTCGCGGCGTTGACTTGGGCAAGTCAGGGAGTAATTTTTCCAACAAACAGAGTGGGACAAATCGCCCGCCGCATATTGGAGAGACGCCATGACGGTCACGATCCGGCAGCTTCATCCGGCTTTCTTCGGCGAAGTTTCGGGCGTTGATTTGCGCAAACCCCTGACGGCACAGGAGGCGGCCGATATCGAGGCCGGCATGGACAAGTACGCCGTGCTGCTGTTCCGCAACCAGGACATATCGGACGAACAGCAACTGGCCTTTGCGCTGAACTTCGGTGAGCGCGAGAGCGCGCGCGGAGGCACCGTCACCAAGAAGGAAGATTACCGCCTGACATCGGGGCTGAACGACGTTTCCAACCTCGGCAAGGACGGCAAGCCGCTGGCGCGCGACAGCCGCACCCATCTGTTCAATCTCGGAAACTGCCTGTGGCATTCCGACAGTTCGTTCCGCCCGATCCCGGCCAAGTTCTCGCTGCTGTCGGCGCGGGTGGTCAATCCCAAGGGCGGCAACACCGAATTCGCCGACATGCGCGCGGCCTACGACGCGCTGGATGACGACACCAAGGCCGAGATCGAAGACATGATCTGCGAGCATTCGCTGATGTATTCGCGCGGCTCGCTCGGCTTCCTCGACTACAGCGAGGAAGAGAAGGCGATGTTCAAGCCGGTGCTGCAGCGGCTGGTACGGACCCATCCGGTGCATCGCCGCAAGTCGCTGTATTTGTCGTCACACGCGGGCGCCATCCAGGGCATGAGCATACCCGAGGCGCGGCTGCTGCTGCGCGATCTCACCGAGCACGCCACGCAGCGCGAATTCGTCTACGTCCACAAATGGACGCTGCATGACCTCGTGATGTGGGACAACCGCCAGACCATGCATCGCGTGCGGCGCTACGACCAGTCGCAGCCGCGCGACATGCGCCGCGCCACGGTTGCCGGCACCGAGCCGACGGTGCAGCAGCAGGCGGCGGAATAGGCAACACTGTCATCGCCCGCGAAGGCGGGCGATCCGGTAAACGCAGTTGTCCAAAATTGCGAATGCTGGTGATTACCGGATGCCCCGCCTTCGCGGAGCATGACGGCCGGAGCTAAGCGTGCCCGGCTTCGTTCGACAGCATGCCGGGGTCGATTCCGATCTTGCGCAGGGCGCGCTGGTATTTTTCATCGACGTCGTTGCCGAAGATCAGGTCCGGGTCGGCGTCGCAATGCAGCCAGCCATTGTGCTGGATCTCGTTCTCGAGTTGCCCCGGCGCCCAGCCCGCATAGCCCAGCGCCAGGATCGCGTGCTTCGGTCCGGTGCCCTTGGCGATCGCCTTGAGGATATCGACGGTCGCTGTCAGGCAGATGCCGTCGTCGATGTTGAGCGTCGCATCCTTGATGAAGAAATCGCTCGAATGCAGCACGAAGCCGCGGCCGGTATCGACCGGACCACCCTTCAGTACCTTCATGGTCTCGGCATTTTCCGGCAGCTTGATCTGGTCGGCCTTCTGGATGATGTCGAGTTGCACCAGCAATCCGGGAAAATCGATGCTGCCGGCCGGACGGTTAACAATGATGCCCATCGCGCCCTCGGACGAATGCGCGCACATGTAGATGACAGAACGCTCGAAGCGCGGATCGCCCATGACCGGCATGGCGATCAAAAGCTGTCCGTCCAGATAGCCATCGGCGGAAGAGCTATCGCCAACGCCGGCAATTTTGCGGCGAACGGGCTTCGGTGTTTTGCCTTCAGGGCTCATCCGCAAAGGCCTCTCGTGATGTTTCATATCCTGATATCGGGTGCGGTTTCTGTCAATCAAGCATACAGCGGCATTCTGCGGCCGATCACACGCAATTCAATGGTTTAGGCAGGGACTTGCCTGTAAAGACGTCGCATGGTCGTGATAGTTCCCCTGCGCGCCGCGATCGGCGTCGCCATTGCTCTTTCCTTCGCGTGTGCGGCAACGGAAGTTCGCGCCGAGGATTCCTCGCCGTGGCAACGCGACGCACATTCCGCACTGCGGTTGTTAGCCGGATCGCGCAGCGGGTCGGTGCTGCTAGGCGGCATTGCGATCCAGTTGCAGCCCGGCTGGAAAACCTACTGGCGGACGCCCGGCGATTCCGGGGTCCCGCCACGTTTCGATTTCTCCAAATCCGACAATGTCGAGGCGGTCACCGTGCTCTGGCCGGCGCCGAGGAAATTCGACGACGGCGCAGGCGGAACCGCGCTGGGATATAAGCAGCAGGTCGTGCTGCCGCTGCGGATCGTGGCGAAAAATGCCGACAAGCCGGTGACGCTGCGCGCCAGTATCAACTACGCGGTCTGCGACAAATTGTGCATTCCGGTCGAGGCCAACGCCGAACTCGGCTTTGCCAGCGTGGCGAGCACCGAGGACGGGGCGCTATCCGACGCGCTCAACGCCGTGCCAAAACCCGCCAATGTCGGCGACCCCAACGCGCTGACCATCCGCGACGTCAAGCGCGAGGGCAAGACCGGTGTGCTGGTCGACGTCACCGCGCCCGAGGCAAAGGACGTCAGCCTGTTCGTGGAAGGTCCGACGCCGGACTGGGCGTTGCCGGTTCCAAAGCTCGTCGAGAACAGCCCGCCCGGCGTGAAGCGTTTTGCTTTCGAACTCGACGGCCTGCCTCCCGGCGCCAGCCCGGATGGCGCCGCCCTCAAGCTGACGCTGGTCGGTGGCGACAAGGCTTATGAATTCAATGTTAATTTGAATTAGCTGTTTGTCGTCCCTGCGGAAAGCAGGGACCCATACGCCGCGGCGGTAGCGATAGAGACCGCTGGCAGACATCTGTTTCAAACAACTTCTTTCAAACAACTTCTCCCTGTGGGTATGGGTCCCGGGTCGCGCTTCGCTTGCCCGGGACGACGGACCCAACCTAATCTTAAGGATTCGTTGATACATCCGGCCATCGCCGCAGCCTCGCGGCGCATTTCGGGGATGCTCCGTCTTGGCCGTGCTGGATACGCAATCCGCAACCGCTGCGCCTGCCGGCGTGGTCGCGCGCCTGCGTGCCCTGCTGGGCGGGCCCGGCGAGGCGTCCCTCACCCGGCGGCTGGCCGGCACCATCTTCATCATCCGCGTGCTGAGCGCAGCGCTCGCCTATTTCTCGCAGATCCTGCTCGCGCGCTGGATGGGCGGCTCGGATTACGGCGTCTATGTCTACGTCTGGACCTGGGTGCTGCTGCTCGGCAGCATGATGGATTTCGGCATCTCGGCGTCGGCGCAGAAAATCATTCCGGAATACCGCACCAGCGGCAAGCACGCGCTGCTGCGCGGCTTCCTCTCCGGCAGCCGCTGGATGACGTTTGCGGTTTCTTCCCTGGTCTCGCTGCTACTGGCGGGCCTGGTGAAGGCGTTGTCACCCTGGATCGACGCCAACGCGATCGTTCCACTCTATATCGGCTGCATCACGCTGCCGGCGTTCGTGGTCGCCAACACCCAGGACGGCATCGCCCGTTCGCATGACTGGATGCGGCTCGGCCTGATGCCGCAATTCATCGTGCGGCAGTCGCTGATCATCGGCCTGACCGCCGGCGCCTTCGTGCTCGGCTTCAATCTCGGCGCCACCGCCGCAATGTGGGCCAGCGCCGCCGCGGTGTGGATCGCGATGATCGGCCAGATGATCGTGCTGAACCGCAAGCTCGGCAGGCATGTCGAGCCCGGCCCCAAGACCTTTGATTTCCGCGGCTGGCTCGCGGTCTCGCTGCCGATCCTGATGGTCGAGGGCTTTTACCTGCTGCTGTCCTACACCGACGTGCTGGTGCTGCAGCAATTCCGATCATCGGAAGAGGTCGGCGTCTATTTCGCGGTGGTAAAGACGCTGGCGCTGGTTTCCTTCATTCACTACGCGATGGCGGCCACGACCGCGCATCGCTTTGCCGAATATCATGCGCTTGGCGACAAGGCGCGGCTCTCGGCCTATGTCGCGCACGCGATCCAGTGGACGTTCTGGCCGTCGCTGGCTGCCACCATCCTTCTGCTGGCACTAGGTAAGCCGCTGTTGTGGCTGTTCGGTCCGCAGTTCGTGGTCGGTTACGATATCATGTTCATCGCTGCGATCGGCCTGTTGGTGCGCGCGGCGATCGGACCGGTCGAGCGGCTGCTCAACATGCTCGGTCACCAGCATATCTGCGCGCTGGCCTACGCGCTGGCTTTCATCATGAACCTCGTATTGTGCCTGGTGCTGGTGCCGCGCTTCGGCGGCCACGGCGCGGCCGGAGCAACGTCGATCGCACTCACATTCGAGACCATACTGTTGTTCTGGATCGTACGCCGGCGGCTCGGACTGCACGTACTGGCGTTCGGAAAGCGCTTATCCGAAGATCAGTAGCAGAGCAGGCTTGCCATCCAGCGCGTGCCCCGCCCGCGCCTGAAACGGACGACCACCGGTCGTCTCCCATTACCTCCCGCTCCACAGAAGCCTCGCATCTGCCTTATTTGAGGCCACAGGACGCCGCTATCGTCGATGAACAGGCATTGTGGGGAAATATCCAGCGAATTCGAGTGCGCGTGAATCGTTATTGATTGTTGATTGGGTCGATTTCCGGCAATCGATAGAAGGCTCCAGCCGGCATTCCTATCTGGATGAACATTGGAATCAGGATCCGATCCCGGAAATGATTGATCCGCTCTACGTTGCATCTGGCTTCGGCGTCGGCCTGCTGGTCGGAATGACCGGCGTCGGCGGCGGCTCGTTGATGACGCCGTTGCTGATCCTGCTGTTCGGCATCCATCCATCGACCGCTGTCGGCACCGATCTGCTATACGCCGCGGCGACCAAGACCGCCGGCAGTATGGTGCATGGCCTCGCCCGAAGCGTCCATTGGCCGGCCGTGATCCGACTGGCCAGCGGCAGCATTCCGGCAAGCATGGTGACGCTGCTCGTGCTGTGGCAGGTCGATCTCAACGGGGAGTCTGCGCGCAGCCTGACCAACCTGGTGCTGTGCTTTGCGCTCCTCCTCACGGCGACGTCGTTGACCTTCCGCAAGACGATCATGGATCGATACCGCCGACGTATGGAGCGGCTCG
>DATCXE010000776.1:0-8570 GCA_036565985.1 Bradyrhizobium sp. | reverse complement strand
TCTTGCCAGGTTCCACGAGTTCCGGCTCGTAGATTAGAAAGCCTCGCAAATCACGCGGGATCCCTTACATCGCTGGCAAACTGCTGTAGTTTTGAGGCTCACCCCTCCAAGGTGATAACCCTCCAAGGGCCGCTCCGAATTATCCGTCGGGGCGGCTTTTGCTTTGGCGCTGTCGCTACACGGCGCGGCTAAATGTTCGGCCGGGCACCTCGAGATAGGCATCGAAGGCGGAGGCGACCGTTCGCACCAGATGCCGGGCGCTCTCCGCGACACGGACTGCGTGGCCGCTTCGTTCGACCAGCCCGTCCGACTGCAGCGCTGCCAGACGCGGGAGTGCGCGGAACACGGCCGCAGGATCGGCATTGTGGCGGCGGGCGACCGCGGCGATGTCGACCGCGAAATCGCACATCACGCGCTCGATCAGATCCGCGCGCAGGCGGTCATCGGCCGTCAGGACGTAGCCCTTGACGGTCGGCAGCACGCCGGCGCCGACCCGCGCCGCATAGTCGCCGAGGCCGACCGCGTTCTGGACGTATCCCTGCGGCAGACGGCCGATGGCGGAAGCGCCGAAGCCGAGCAGGGCGTCCGACGTGTCTGTTGTGTAGCCCTGAAAATTCCGGCGCAGGCGCCCGTCGAGGTGTGCGTTCACCATCGGGTCGGACGGCAAGGCATAATGATCGAGACCGATCCGCCGATAGCCCGCCGCCTGCAGCGCGTCCGCGATCGCCTCGGCCTGCGCGTGCCGCGCCGCACCGTCCGGAAGCGCAGCCTCGTCGATCATGCGCTGGTGCTTCTTGAAGCCGGGAACATGCGCGTAGCCGAACACCGCAAGACGATCCGGCATCATGTCGAGGCAGGCTGCGACGGTGTCGCGACAGGACTGGGTGGTCTGGTGCGGCAGGCCGTAGATCAGGTCGAAGTTGATGCCGCGTATCCCCGCCGCCCGCAGTCCGTCCACCGCGGCGGCCGTCTGCGCCACCGTCTGTACCCGGTTGATGGCGCGCTGCACGACCGGATCGAACGACTGCACGCCGAGGCTTGCCCGCGTGACGCCGCTCCGGCCGAGTGCTGCGGTCATCGCCGGCGCGAGCGTCCGCGGATCGATCTCGACCGCGATCTCCGCGTCGGGGGCGATGGCGAAGCGCGCAGCGAGCAGGTCGACAAGCCGGGCCAGTTCGCCGGGCGACATGACGGTCGGCGTGCCGCCGCCAAAATGGATATGGCGCACCGGCAACCGCCGTTCGAGCCGGTCGGCGACCATCTCGATCTCCCGCTGCAGTACCGCCAGATAGTCGGCGATCGGGGCGTCGTGCCTGGTGATCGTGGTGTGGCAACCGCAGTACCAGCACATCGAGCGGCAGAACGGGACGTGAAGGTAGAGAGATCCGGTTGCGCTCGTCTCGAGCGATCCGAGCCATGCGCCATATTGCTGTTCCGACACGGCCGCCGAGAAATGCGGCGCCGTCGGGTAGCTGGTATAGCGCGGCAGGCGCTCGTCTCGGTATCGGGCTTGAAGATCGATGCTCATCGGGAATTCCGGGTCCTGGCTACGGCCATCTGTAGACCATGCACTTCCCGGGAACTTTGCGGCGTGTCAAAGACAGCCTAGATCGACCGCGCGTTAATGCTAGCTGGCGGCCCGCGCGATCCGCCGGTCTTTCCACGCCGGCGATGCGTCGTCCACCTATCGTTGCGGCCCGGACAGGTTCACTTCGCGTTCGGCCCGGAAGACGTTGCTGTGGAGGTTGGCGATCCACTGGCGGCCGCTGGAAGTGACATTGAGATAGCGGATCGCAAGCTGGATCTGCGGCGCCACGTTGGTCCAGTAAAACTGCGGGAACTTGTAGACGATGTCGGCAGGCGTGCCGTAGCCCAGCGTCTTGTTCAGCCCGATCTCCTCGAATTCGTGAAACAGGGCGTTCGATTTCCTCATGTAATTGGGATCGCCCAACTGGCCGATCAGGTCGGCCGCGCGCAGCAGCGATCCTTCCTCCTCGTTGAGGTCGTCGGCATCAGGCTTTGGCGTATCGACGTAGGGAAAGCGGGTATACTCGATGGCGCGGGCAATTCGGGCAGCGTCGACCTTCTCGTTGGAATCGAAGCGCTCGAACACGAACAGCTTCGAGCGGTCGACATGGTAGGGCGCGAGCGCGGCGTCGGACGATCCAACCGGCAAGCTGATCTTGCGCCCGCTGATATCGGCAACGTAGGCATCATCCTCGTCACCCTGAACGACGCCGCGGACGTAGCCGATGTCGTGGGTGAGACAGGCCAGGATGAAGTTCGCATAGTCGCTGACCGTGGTGGTCCGCTGCAGCGCCCGTCCGACCAGGATGTCGTGGCCTACAAGCGTCACCAGCATGGTGTGCTCGATATTGTGATAGAGCGCGTCGCTGTTGCCGATGCACTCCAGTGTCAGCCTTGCGGCGAACGGAAGCAATTCGGGCAAACCCGATGGCGATGAGCCGAACAGGTCCTGGGTTTCGTGCGCGAGGAACGAACCCAGCGCATGCGCAGTCAATTGTGGAATGGTAATCATTTCGGCACCCGCTCCAGTCGCACGTGGTTTGCGAAGAATCCGTGGCCTTTATCCTGCGGCGCAACTGTTTCGGTGTATGAGCCGCCAGTATTCGCCCATCCTATCACGATCCCATGGGGTTAGGCTCGGGTGCATCCCGCCGCAGACTCAAGGGCAAATGCGGTTGGACAGGTCAGATCCTGACCGCGTTGGCGAAAAGCGTGTCACCCCATTCGTAGAGGGGCCGCATGAAGTCGGATTGGGTGTGGATGGCCTGACCTTTGCGGTCACGCCATTTTCGTCCGTAGGTATCGAACGGGAAGTGCCGGATGTAGTAGTCGCAGGTCTCTTCCCAATGTTCGACCGACAGCGCCTTGCCATAGTGCTGGCAATGGAGCGCGGTCGCCACGCGTTCGATGCCATCAGGCTCACGCTTGTGATGCTGCGCGAAGCTGACCTCGGGCCGGTTGCGCCACAGCATCAGGATGTCCCGCCGTTCCGGGCCGAAGAAGCGGCGAAAGTCCAACAGTTCGCCGGCCTGGTAGGGGGCATGATCCTCAGCGGTCATATAGGCGTCGAACAGCCGGACCCGCACGCCGTCATGGTCGCTGGAATGCGTTGCGGCCATGAACGCGCGCAGATCGCCGGTCACGCGCTCGTCCGCATCGAAGCAGAACATCCAGTCGAACTGCAGATGTTCGCGCGCCGTCTGCAGCAGCAGCCCGCGATGCCGGCCCTCGGCAATCCGGCGCGCCTCGATATCGGTTTCCCACGACCGGTTCGCCACGACCAGGGCGACTTTCGGGTGTTCGCGCAAGATCTCCAGCGTGCGATCGGTACTGGCATCATCATAGGCGACGATCGCATCGACCTGGCTGCCGACATAGTCCAGCGTGTCGCTGATGACGAGCGCTTCATTGCGAACGCGAGTGATTCCGATCAGGAAGTGCCGGCGGCCGAGCAGGCCTGCATTGCCGGCAATGACCTGCTCGCCGTCGCGGAGCTGCCAATTTTCCGTGTCCGGCATGGTGACCACCCGGCTGCGACAGGGGAATTCGCACCGATGACGGTGGCCGGCCGGTGACGGCCGCCGCGTCTCAGCCGGAAACCCCAACGCGCGAGCGCGGAAATTGTTCGTTCCATGATGGTTGTTCCGGCCTTGTCGCCGGAATGAATGGTCACACCCGCAGATTATGCGACCTGAACAGGCGGCCTTTCTCGACCACGAGAACCACCGCCAGCGCGGCCAGCGTGCAGAGGAAGAAGCCGGTGGCGAACGGCACCAGCGTGCCGTCATAATCCTGGCCGATGATGACGCCGACGCCGATGCCGAGCAGGGTCGTGATCGATCCATACAGCGACGAGGCGGTGCCGGCGATGTGGCCCTGCGGCTCCATTGCGAGCGCGGTGAAATTGGCGATCATCAGGCCGAAGGCGAACATCATCAGCGCCGACAGCGCCATGAACAGCGGCAGGCCGAGGGTTCCAGTTCGCGCCGCCACCAGCATGACGGCGGAAACGACGACAAAGCCGATCAGCGCGCCGTGCGAGATCACGCGCATGCCGAGCCGGCCGACGAACCGGGAATTGACGAAGCCGGCAATGGCGACGCCGACGGCGCAGGCGGCGAACGCCAGCGGGAAATAGTGCCCGAGCCGGTAGACCTCGGTGAAGATCTGCTGCGACGAAAACACGTAGGCGAACAGCGCGCCCTGCACGCCGCCGGCGACCAGCGCATAGCCGAGCGTCTGCGGGTTGGTGACGGTCTGCCGGTAGGCCCCGAGCACCTCGCCGATCGCCAGCGATTTTCGCCGCGCCTCGGGCAGTGTCTCCGGCATGCGCAGCGCGCTCCAGACGAACGCCACCACGCCATAGAGCATCAGCACGATGAAGATGCCGCGCCACTGCGACAGCAGCAGCACCGCCTGTCCGAACGAGGGGGCGACGACCGGCACGGCGACGAACACCATCATCGCCAGGGACACCACGCTTGCCATGCGCCGTCCGGCGTAGCAGTCGCGGACGATCGCGGTGGCGATCACGCGGGTGGCCGAGGTGCCGAGGCCCTGCAGCGCCCGCGCCAGCAGCAGCGTCTCGAAGGAGGGGGCCGCGATCGCAAGCAGGCTCGCGACGCAATAGAGCGCCATTCCGCCGAGCAGGATGGGACGGCGGCCGAAACGGTCCGACAGCGGCCCCATCACGAACTGCCCGACACCGAAGCCGAGCAGGAAGATCGACAGCACCATCTGCGGGCGGTTGGCGACGGTAATGTGGAAGGCGGAAGCGATGTTCGGCAGTGCCGGCAGCATCATGTCCATCGCGATCGGATTCAGCGCCATAATCGACGCGATCACGATCACGAATTCGGGGAAGCCCATGGGGCGGTGGCCGGAAGCGGCCAGGGCATTGGCACTGGTATCGGACAAACGAAAATCCTCTTGCGGAGGGCAATGTATGGATTTTGCTGCAATGCACAATCGGCGTTTTGGAATGGCAGCCCGTCGGCATCGGAGCTTCTAGGCAGGCCATGCCCGAACATGCGGCGGGCCTGTTCCGCCGTGGGCCAAAATCATTGTTCTGGTAGGTCGCTTGCTCTATCCCGTAAGGCTCGTAAACACCCGATCGTGATCGGATTCGTAACGGAGACCTTGTGTCAGGACAGCCTTTGAGGATCGGCACGCGCAAGAGCGTGATGGCGCTGGCGCAGACGGAGGGGATCGCGCGGCTGTTGCGTGCCGCCGATCCCGCCCTCGACGTCGAGATAGTCAAGTTCGAAACCCGCGGCGACCAGGACCAGACCAGCAAGCTGTTGCGCCATGGCGGCAAGGGCGGCGCATTCGTCGCCGAAATCCGCGAAGCGATGCGGGCCGGGCAATTGCAGGCGGCGATGCACTCGCTCAAGGACGTGCCCGGCAACGAGGAGACGCCGGGCCTCGTTATCGCGGCGCTGCTGCCGCGCGATCCCGCCCACGATGCGCTGGTGCTGCGTCCGGGCGTCTCGCTCGAAGCGTTGCGCGCATCGAAGGGCAAGGGGTTCAAGATCGGCACCAATGCGGTGCGCCGCGCGGCCTATCTGCGCCGGCTGTTCCCCGAGGCCACCGTGATCCATTTCCGCGGCGCTGCCGATACCCGCGTGGCAAAGCTCGATCGTGGCGACAGGCAGCGGCTTCCCGACGGCAACGAGGTTGGACCTGCGGATGCGCTTGTCATGGCGCGGTCCGGGCTCGAGCGCATCGGCATGACGTCGCGCATCGCCCATGATTTCTCGGTGCGCGAAATGCTGCCGGCGGCGGGGCAGGGCATCATCGCGGTCGAGTGCGTCGAGAAGGATTGGCTGACGCGCGAACGGCTGGCGGGGATCGACGACATGCAGTCGCGGCTCTGCGCCGAGGCCGAGCGCGAAGTGCTGTGGGTCCTCAACGGCCATTGCAACTCGCCGATTGCCGGCCACGCCACGCTGTCGGGGAATGAGCTGACGTTGACCGCCGCGGTGCTTGACGAGGGCGGCGACCGCTTCATCGAGGTGACACGACATGGCCCAGCGGACCGGCCCCGCGAACTCGGCCGCGCCATAGGCCTCGAGCTGCTCGACAAGGGCGCCGCCGAGATCATCGCGCGGACGCGGCCGGTGGAGGAATAGAGCGCATCTGGCGGCGCAGTGTTGGACTGCGCTGCTGGTCCGGGACACGAACAGCGAATCCCGTCATTGCGAGCGCAGCGAAGCAATCCATTTCACCGCTTGTTGAGACATGGATTGCTTCGTCGCTTCGCTCCTCGCAATGACGGCGGTGAATGTCATCGCCTTCAAAGCCACAAGATCTTCTTCCGGTACTCGAGATCCGTCAGCAGCGGCGCAGCCGGTCCCTGATGGAACACCGCGCCGCGCTCCAGCGCGAACACGCGATCGGCGAGCGCCAGCACCAGGTCGAGATTATGTTCGACGATCACGATGGAAACGTGCTGGCGCAATCTGTCGAACACCTTGAACAGTTCGAGGATCACCGTCGGCGCCAGTCCCTCGAAGGGCTCGTCGAGCAGCAGCAGCTTGACGTTGCCCGACATCGCGCGCGCCACCGCCACCATCTGCTGCTCGCCGCCGGAGAGATAATCCGCCGCGACATCCATCCGCTCGCGCAGCCGCGGGAAGTAGTCGAGGATCTGCGCCTCGTCCCACACCACGCCGTTGCTGCCGTCGGTCTTGCGCGCGAGCCGGCCGAGCGAGAGGTTTTCCCGCACCGTCATGCCCGCGAACAGGCCGCGGCCCTGAGGCACATAGCCGATGCCGGCGCGCGCGATGTCCGGGGCCGGCATGCGGGAAATGTCTGTGCCGGCATATTCGATCGCGCCCGATGACAATGGCACCAGGCCGGCGAGCGTCTTCAGCAGCGTCGACTTGCCGGCGCCGTTGCGGCCGAGCAGGGCTACGATTTCACCCTCGCGCACATCGAGCGTGGCGTCGTGCAGGATGTGGCTCTTGCCGTAAAACGTATTGACGCGTTCGAAGCGCAGCACCGGCGCGGCGTTCGCGCTGACATCGTCACTGCGGCTGTGCTCCACTTCGGGCACGCCGGTGCCGGTGTAGATCTCCTGCACCTTGCGGTCGGCGCGCACGGCCTCGGGCGTGCCGGTCATCAGCACTTCGCCCTGGTTCATGACCGTGACGGTGTGGGAAAAGCCCAGCACGCGGTCGATGTCGTGCTCGACGATCAGGACCGGAATGTTGGCGGCGATGTTTTTGACGAGGTTCGACACCCGCTCGCGCTCGGCGGCCGCAAGGCCCGCCAGCGGCTCGTCCAGCAACAGCACCTGCGGCTTGGAGCCGAGCGCGATGCCGAGGTCGACCAGCCGCTGCCCGCCATAGGACAGTTCGCCGCCCTCGATGGTCTCGATTCCCTGCAGGCCGAGGAATTTTATCAGTTCCGCCGTCTCTGCGTGGATGTCGCTGTAATGGTCGATGTCGCGCCAGAGGTTGAAGCGTCCCGGGTCCTGCGCCTGCAGCGACAGACGCAGGTTCTCGTAGATCGAAAGCCCCTTGAACAGGTTGGTGATCTGGAACGAGCGCGCCAGCCCCTGATGGCAGATCGCCTCCGACGACACGCCCTGGATCTCGCGTCCGTTCAGCCTGATGGTGCCCTGGTCGGTCGGAAACAGGCCGGAGACGAGATTGAACAGCGTGGTCTTGCCGGCGCCGTTCGGCCCGATCAGCGCGTGGATTTCACCGGCGCCGACCGTGAGGCTCGCATCGGTGACGGCGCGGATGCCGCCAAAAGTCTTGGAGACGCCGCGCACGTCGAGCACGGTGCCGCTGAGCGCCTTCGGCAGCAGGAAGGCCGGCAGCGGCAGGCCGTCGTAGATCCTGCGCCTGCTCATCGCGGCGGCTTCTTCCGGCGCCGGCCACCAGCGTTTCGAGAGTGTCGCCCAGATGCCGACCAGACCGCCCGGCGAATACAGCACGAAGGCGACGAATATCAGCCCGAACCACAGCAGCCAGTTCGGCGTCCAGATCGAGAACAATTCACGGAACAGGATGAAGAACAGCGCGCCGATGGCCGGCCCCAGCATGCTGCGCATGCCGCCGATCACCACGATCGCCAGCAATTCGCCGGAGAACGGCACCGAGACTGCCTCGGCGGAGACCAGGTAGTTCTGGAAGCCGATCAGCCCGCCGGCAAAGCCGGTCACGACAGCCGAGATCACGAAGACGCCGAGCTTGTAGCGCTCCACCGGGTAGCCCTGGAAGGTGGCGCGCAACTGGTTCTCGCGGATCGCCATCAGCACATGGCCGAACGGCGAGCGCACCAGCCGCAACAGGAGATAGAGCACGCCGAGGCAGAGCACGGAGACGACGATGTAATAGCTGAGTGTGCTGTCGAGGCTGAACGGCCCGATGCTGCCGCGCTTCAGGCCGCCGAGGCCGTCCTCGCCGCCGGTGACTGCTGTCCAGCGGAAGGCGATGGTGTAGGCCAGTGCCGACAGCGCCAGCGTCAGCAGCGAGAAGTAGACGCCGCGCCGCCGCAGGATGACGATGCCGACGAAGGTCGAGATGGCGGCT
>DATCXE010000767.1:0-3170 GCA_036565985.1 Bradyrhizobium sp. | reverse complement strand
AGGCGCAATCAGAGCTGCCACCATGATGACCGCAAAGCGGGAGCGTATGGCGAATCGTCGTTTCGTCATGGGTCGGTTCCGTTTGTGCTGGATTCTTGTTTTGACACGTTTTCTTGACGCGAACCGGTTCCCACTTCGCTTGAAAACGCCGCTTTAGAACAGCGTTCGCTGCCGCATGGCAGCCGATAGCGTACCTTCGTCGAGGTAATCAAGCTCGCCGCCGACAGGCACACCATGCGCAAGCCGGGTGACCTTGACGTTGGCATCCTGCAGGAGATCGGTGATGTAGTGCGCGGTGGTCTGGCCATCGACCGTAGCGTTCAGCGCCAGCACGATCTCGCCGACTTGCGGCTCATGCGCGCGCGCCACCAACGCATCGATGGTGAGATCCTGCGGGCCGACGCCGTCGAGCGGGGACAATGTGGCGCCGAGCACGTGATAGCGGCCATTGGTCGCGTTCGCGCGTTCCAGCGCCCAGAGATCGGCGACGTCGGCGACCACCACGATGGTAGCGGGATCGCGCCGCGGATCGGTGCACACCGTGCAGGGGTTTTGCGTGTCGATGTTGCCGCAGGTCTTGCAGACCTGGATCTTGTCGATCGCCACCTGCAGCGCGCCGGCAAGCGGCGTCATCAGCGCCTCGCGCTTCTTGATCAGATGCAGCGCCGCGCGCCGGGCCGAGCGTGGCCCAAGGCCGGGCAGCCGCGCCAGCAACTGGATCAGGCGTTCGATTTCGGGGCCGGCAACGCTGGCTGCCATTTCAGCCGAGACCAAGCCCGGGCGGCAGGCCGAGCCCGCCGGTCAGCGCCTGCATCTTTTCCTGCATCGCCTGTTCCGCCTTGCGCCGCGCGTCGTTATGCGCGGTGACCAGAAGGTCTTCGAGGACCTCGCGCTCCTCGGCCTTCATCAGCGACGGATCTATCTTGATGCCCTTCACTTCCATCTTGGCAGTCATGCGCACGGCCACCAGTCCGCCGCCGGAAATGCCCTCGACCTCGACATTGCCGAGTTCTTCCTGCATCGCCTGCATCTTGGATTGCAGCTGCGCCGCCTGCTTCATCATGCCGAGAAAATCAGCCATTCGTGCGTCCTCTGAAAATCGCTCTAGTCGTCGTCGCTATCCGAACCCTCGGCCGGGTCTTCACTGATAATATCGGATTCCGGCGCCTCGGCGGCAAGGCGGCGCACCTCGATGACCTTGGCGCCGGGAAACCGCGCCAACACCTCCTGCACGCGCGGATCGGCCTCCGCGGCGCGCGCGTGCTCGTTCTTCGCCTGCTCGTTCTGCGCGCGCAAGGTCGGCTGGCCGGCCTCGTTGGAGACGATCACGGTCCAGCGCCGCCCGGTCCACAGTTCCAGCTTGCGCGAGAGGTCGTTCACCAGCCCCCGCGCGGCGTTGCGCTCCAGCGCCACTTCCAGCCGGCCGTCCTCGATTCGGACCAGCCGCATGTCGGATTCCAGCGCCGCCTTGGTCAGGACATCGCGCTTCTCGCCGGCGATGGCGACGAGTTGCGGAAAACTGGTGATGCGCAGCACCGGCGCGGATTGTGTCTCGGCGGACGGCGCAACCATTTGCGGGCGCGCGGATGCTTCCGCGCCGGACCGCGGCGACGTGGGGACGCGCATCGGCGACGAAGTCACGGAGGATACGGTTGTAGCCGGCGCGGCCCGCGCGGGCGCCGTGCTGGCGGAAGCGATCTGCGATCCACCACCGTTCTGGTCGAGCATCCGGATCGCCTCATCCGGCGTCGGCAGGTCGGCGACATAGGCGATCCGCACCAGCACCATTTCCGCGGCCGCCGCCGGCCGCGTCGCGGTCTGGACTTCCGCGATTCCCTTGAGCAGCATCTGCCACATCCGCGACAGCACCCGCATCGAGAGCTTTGCGGCAAATTCGCGGGCGCGGACGCGCTCGGTCTCGCCGAACGCGACGTTGTCGGCGGTGGCGGGGACGACCTTCACGCGGGTGACAAAATTGACGAATTCGGCCAGGTCCGACAGCACCACGACCGGATCGGCGCCGACGTCATATTGCGCCCGGAACTCACCGAAGGCGCTGGCGATATCGCCGCGCGCCAGATGCTCGAACAGATCGATCACGCGGGTACGGTCGGCAAGGCCCAGCATCTGCCGCACCGCGTCGGCGCGCACGAGGCCGGCCGCGTGCGCAATCGCCTGGTCGAACAACGACAGCGAATCGCGCACCGAGCCCTCGGCGGCGCGCGCGATGATGCCGAGCGCCTCCGGTTCGACCTCGACGCCTTCCTTTTGCGCGATGTTGGACAGATGTCCCATCAGCACGTCGGCCTCGACCCGGCGCAGATCAAAACGCTGGCAGCGCGACAGCACCGTGACCGGAACTTTGCGGATTTCGGTGGTGGCGAACACGAATTTGGCGTGCTCGGGCGGCTCTTCCAGCGTCTTCAGGAAGGCGTTGAAGGCCGCCGTCGACAGCATGTGGACTTCGTCGATGATGTAGACCTTGTAGCGGGCGCTGGCCGGCGCATAACGCACGCTGTCATTGATCTGGCGGACGTCGTCGACGCCGGTATGGGAGGCGGCGTCCATTTCCAGCACATCCATGTGCCGGCTTTCCATGATCGCCGGGCAGTGCACGCCCAGGTCAGGCATGTGGATGGTCGGCCCCTTCACCGAGCCATCGGGCTTCTCGTAGTTGAGCGCGCGGGCGAGAATTCGCGCCGTGGTGGTTTTGCCGACCCCGCGGACGCCGGTCAGGATCCAGGCCTGCGGAATTCGCCCGGTTTCGAATGCGTTCGAAACGGTGCGGACCATGGCCTCCTGGCCGATCAGATCGTCGAAATTGGAAGGACGGTATTTGCGCGCCAGCACCCGGTAAGGCTTTGCCCCCGGCTCGCCGCCAAGTCCGAGGCCACCCTGACCGGCGCCGTCTGTCGTATCGGGGGGAGCGCCAGCATCACTCATCGGTCGATCCGCAATGGGTTGTCTCTCAGGGCCGGCTTGCGGACAGGAGCGAAATCAAACGCATGGGTGCGGACCAGCCGCCGCCATGCGCGATTAGCTCGAAAACGGGTAGGAGACTGACGAGCGACCCGATCCGGACCTCGTTAGGGCTGCTTCCTTCCGGACCTGACCCGGTTGGCGAGTGGTACGTCCACTGCCAACCTCCCGTTTCTATATCGGCGGTACGG
>DATCXE010000729.1:0-12682 GCA_036565985.1 Bradyrhizobium sp. | reverse complement strand
GCGGGGCTAGCCGGCGCGCTGATGGGCGTGGTCTGGAACTACGCGATGTCGGGAATGTTCGTCTGGCGCAAGCGGTGACGGACCAATGAAACCGGACGTGGCGCGGCCTGGCCTCATGACGGCGCTGGCGATCCTGGCGCTGGTCGCGCTGCGCATGGTCGCCGCCGCCTGCACGCCGATCACCTTCGACGAAGCCTATTACTGGATGTGGTCGAAGCATCTCGCCGGCGGCTACTACGATCATCCGCCGATGGTCGCCGTGGTGATCCGGCTCGGGACTTTGCTTGCGGGTGATACCGAGCTGGGCGTGCGGCTGGTGTCGATCCTGCTGTCGCTGCCGATGAGCTGGGCGGTGTATCAGGCCACGTTGATGCTGTTTGGCGACAGGCGGGTGGCCTCGACCGCGACGCTTCTGCTGAACGTCACGCTGATGACCGCCGTCGGCACCATGATCGTGACGCCGGATGCGCCGCTGCTGGTGGCTTCGAGCTTCCTGCTGTTCGCGCTCGCCAAGGTCTTGCAGACCGGACGGGGCGTGTGGTGGCTGGCGGTCGGCACCGCGGCCGGTTGCGCATTGTTGTCGAAATACACCGCGCTGTTTTTTGGACCCGCGATCCTGATCTGGCTGGCTGCCGTTCCCAGATTGCGGCGCTGGCTGATCTCGCCGTGGCTTTATCTCGGCGGCCTCGTCGCACTCCTGCTGTTCGCGCCGGTCATTCTGTGGAACGCCGATCACGGCTGGGTTTCCTTCGTCAAGCAGATGGGCCGGGCCCGAATCGAGGATTTCCGCCCGGTCTTCATCGCCGAACTGATCCCGACGCAGATTGCGTTCGCGACGCCGCTGGTCTGGATCCTCGGCGCGATGGGGCTCTACGCGCTGTTCAAGGGCCGCGCCGGAACGCGGCCCGCGCGCGTGCTGGTCAACACCATGTTCTGGATCATCGTCGCGTATTTCGTCTGGCACTCGCTGCATGCCCGCGTCGAGGCCAACTGGTTTGCCCCGGTCTATCCGGCGTTTGCAGTCGCAGCCGCCGTCGCCGCCCATCTCGTCCAGTGGGAGCCGCGTCAGCAGCGCGCGGTTGATTTCTGCCGGCGCTGGGCCGTGCCGTCGGGCGTCTTGATGTTTGTCCTGCTGGTCGTGCAGGCCAATACCGGCGTGCTCTCCGGCTATCGCCGCGACGCAACCGTGCGCAGCGTCGGCGTCGGCTGGCGCGAAACCGCTGATGCCATCGAGGCGGCAAGGGCGCGCGCCGGCGCAACCTGCGTGCTCGCGCCGGATTACGGCACCACCGGCTGGCTCGCATTCTATCTGCCGAAGGGCACTTGCGTCGCGCAGGAGGGCCAGCGCATCCGCTGGGTCAACATGCCCGAGCCTGATGCGGCGCAGCTTGCCGGCAGGATTCTGTACGTGTACGAGGCACGGCTTGGCGACACGCCCTACATGAAGGACAGGTTTTCCGGTATCGAACGGGTGGGCGAGGTTCAGCGCAAGCGCGGGCCGCTGGTGATCGAGACCTATGCGCTGGATGTCCTGCAGGGGCCGACGCGCGAGGTTCTCGACCGCTCTCCGGCGCTGGAGTTGCGATAGGCCGATCATTCCGCTGCGTGGGGATGCATGCCGTCTTCTATCGATGGGTCCTCGCTTCGCCACAGCCAGACGGCGAGCGAGCCGGACCTGCCGCGAATCTGCGCCTCGACGGGCCCCTCGAGGCTGCCGGTTTTCAGCCGGGCGCCGGTGCGTTCGGCCTCCGTGCGCAACGTATCGCTCACCGCCAGCCTGACGTCGTACCGCGCAGCCACTTCCATCAGACGGCTCGACACGTTCACGGTGTCTCCGGTTGCCGTGATGTGCTGATGGCTTCGGCCGCCGAGCCGCGAGGCGACGATCGGTCCGAAATGCGCGCCGATCTTGAAGCCGATCCGCTCCGCGATCGAAGGCGGCAGGGTCTTGATCCAGCGTTCGGTCTTGGCGCACAGCGCGATCGAACATTCCGCCGCGCGCGTGGCATCGTCCGCAGCTTCCGCCGGCAGTCCGAACAGGATCATGGCGCCGTCGCCGAGGAAGCTCGTGACGATGCCACCGCTTCCCGTGACTTCCTTGTCGACCAGCGCGTGAAACTCCTTCAGCAGCGCCCGGGTTGCGTCAGGGTCGAGCGTTTCGCTGAGCGCGGTAAATCCGGAAAGATCGATGAAGACGACGGCGGCATTCTGCCGGACCGGCGTCAGCAGGAAGTCGGGGTTGCGGGCCAGCCATCCGCGAAGCGCCGGCGTCTGGAATTGTTCAAGCAACTCGTTCTGCGCGGCGAGGCGCTGCGCGCTTCGCCGGCCCGACCATAGCTGCAGGGAACCGAACAGGATGACCGGCGGCGCGGTGGCAGCGATCGTCGTTGCGCCATCGAGCCATATCCCGTGCGCGAAAGCGACCGCATTCGCCACCGCCCACACCAGAACGACAGCGGTGACCGCCAGCAGGCCGACCGCGTTGCGCCGCCAGACCAGGAGGCCGACCAGCAGCAACGGCAGCCCGATCGCCATGGCGGTATCGACGATGCGAACCGTCCGATCGCGCACGATGCCGTCGCCCGCAACCAGATGCGTGATGGCGGTGGAAATGATTTCCACCCCCGGCATCAGCGAGTCGAACGGCGTCGGGAAGAAATCGCCGGCGCCGGTTGCAGTGGCGCCGACCACGACAATACGGCCCTGAATGTCCTTGCGGTCGATCTGGCCATCGACCAGGTCCGCGGCGCTGATCGTGCGAATGGTGCGGCGGGGACCGTAGTAGGAAATCGGAAGCGCATAGTTGGAACCGGTCGCGATCGGATGGTCGCCGAACAGCAGGCGATCGGGCTCGATGGTCAGCGGCTTGCCGACCGCGACGGCGGCTGCGCGAAGCGGAAACGATAGCTCGATCTTGTCGCGGGTCCGGAACAGCATCGGCACCGAAAGCGGGGTGCCGGTCTGGCCCGTCGTCACGTTGGCGATCCCGACTTCCGCACGCTCGGCGAATGCCGGCAGCGGATGCAGAAAGCGATCGGCTGTCGGCAGGCCGGCGAGTGGCCCGTCGCGATCCGGGGATGGCTGCACGGTCTCCGGAAACACCGCCGCGGCTGCAAGCACCGTCGGGCGCGTCGCGAACGCTTTCGCAAGCGCCGCGTCGCCCTCTGCACTCCCCTTGTCGACCAGCAGCAGATCGACCGCGATGACTTTCGGCTCGAACTGCGCGATCGCATCGACAATCCTGGCGATCTCCGCTCGCGGCAGCGGATAGGTGCCGCTTTGCTTGACGATGCCGTCGTCGATCGCGACGATCGTCACCAGATCGGGCGGCGCCTTGACGCCGCGGGCGAGGGTGCGCAGGTCGGTCAATGCCGACTCGATCCGGTCGAGCAGCCGCAATCGGCCGTTCGAATGGCCAAGGCAGATCGCGACGGCCCACAGTCCCGTGCACAGCAGCGCAACCAGAATGTAGAGGCGTCGATTGCTCATTCGCCTGCTTCTATTGTCCAAGCCTTCTACTGCCCGAGCCGAGCCATCAGGGCCGCGACGCGCGGGGCCGGCCAGCGCTTGACGACCAATTCGCCCGATGCCTCGACGTCGACGCCATCGCCGGGACCGAGATTGACTCTGCCGCGGCCGCGAGCGCGCGCGACGTTGACACGGCCGTCGACGACGAACACGGAAGTCTTTCCACCCTCGGCGTCCACCGCCCATTTGGTGCCGCGCACCGCGGCAATCGCCTGCGGCGTCACCACCTCGAACCGGGCACGTCCCGCTTTCCTTGGTACCTCGAGCAGCAGCGCCTTGTTGCTGAGCTCAACGGAATCGACCTGGCCGTCGCGATTGCGATCCCTGAGTTCGAACTTCGCGCCGTTCTCTGCGACGATCGTGATCGCCGTCTCGCAACGCAGCGTCTGCGTTCCCTGCGCCGTCGGCGTGGCCGTACATGCCGGCTTTGCCGGCTGGGCTGCCGCATTTCCGGCGAGGAGACAGAAGCCCGCAAGAGCGATAGATCCGGCGCGCGCCAGCATTGTCATGGCAGCTTCCCCTTCGGGATATGAAGGACGAATACAGCGATTGGAGGAGATACGGTATCGTATCACCGGTCGTCCCCGATGCAAAGCCGCGGGCAAGGACCCGGGTGGCGTGCTCAATAGTGAGTCTGCGCCGGGAAGGTAAGGTTCGCTGGGTTGGCTCGGCCCGGCAGACCGGCAAAGGCGTCCGGCAGGGCCGGGCACCGATCCGCTGCGGACCAATCTGGACACCACTTCCGCGGCCCGCGGCGAGGCAGCCGAAATGTGGCGGGATCGTGGTCGGATTCGCGCCAGTTCGCGGGCAATTTCTACAGTAGTTCCATGCACTTGGAACTCCCTCACATCTGTTAGGGTTTAAGGCTGATTTAACTAAAAGTCGCCTTAATGACGCTCCATGCCTCTGCGAAACGGCCCTTGGAACTTTTTTGGGGGCGGCATCAAAGAGGGACTTGGTGGAACTGTTCTGGGCGGCGTGTGTATGAGTATGAGTAAGCGTGCGTGTGATCCCGCGGGTAAAAGCCGTAGGAAGTCTTCCCGTAGTGTCCTTCCTCACTATTTCGTTGGCAGCGTCGCGGTTGCGGGCCTGGTGCTCGGCTGCGCCTGGACGGTCTACACCAACGTTATCGGCGCCAGCATCTATCCCACAGTAGGCAGCGCCACGTTCGAGGCGCCTCCTGTCACAGGTTCCACCATCGTTGCGGCGCGGCCTGTGCGGCCCAACTTCAATGAGATTTTCGCCTCGCTGCCGGAGCGTTCGCCGCTGATCTCCGCGCCGGAAAACGTCTCGGCTGCGCTCATGTTCAATGAAAGGTTCGCCGCGGCGTCGCCGCAGGGCGAGCCGCCCAGGCCCGTCGAGGCGACCAGAGTGGCTGAAGCTTCGCCCCCGGCCGTCGTACCGAAGGTCGCCGCCACAACGCCCAAGCTCGCGGAGGCCCCGAAGCCGAAGGCATCGACGGCGCCTGCCCAGATCGCGATGAACGTACCGGCGCCGAAGCCGGCGGATATCAAATCCGCCGATGCCAAATCCGCCGATGCGAAATCTGCGGATACCAAGCCTGCCGAAACCAAATCGTCCGGATCCTCGCTCGCCGACATGGCGCAGCGCGCCAAGGCCGCCGTGATGTCGATCGCCTCCAGCGACCGGCAGAACATGGTTGAAAAGCTGTGGGGCAAGCCGCAGCCTTCGCAAAATTCGCTTCTGTCCTACGCATCGGCTGACGCCAGCGTGACCGGAAGCGTCATCGAGACGCGAAGCCAGAACCCGATGCTCGGCGGCTCGCCGCCCTATGATCGCCAGACCGCGGTCTACGATATCTCCGCCAAGACGGTGTATCTGCCCGATGGCACCAGGCTCGAGGCCCATTCGGGGCTCGGCTCCAAGATGGATGACATCCGCTATTCGCACGTCCGGATGCAGGGCGTGACGCCGCCGCACATCTACGAACTGAAACCGCGCGAAGCGCTGTTTCACGGCGTGCCCGCGCTGCGGATGACGCCGATCGGCGGCCAGGACAAGATCTATGGTCGCGACGGTCTGCTCGCGCACTCCTACATGCTCGGGTCGAGCGGCCAGTCCAACGGCTGCGTCTCGTTCAAGGACTACTACGCGTTCCTCGACGCCTACCGCAACAAGGGCATCCGCCGCCTCGCGGTGCTGGCGAAGGTGCAGTAAGCGGAGTGCAGCTGCGGCGATTGTCGTACTCCGCACAGTGTTGCTGTGCGGCCCGATGGATTCCGGGCTCGGCGCTGCGTGTCGCCCCGGAATGACGGGGAGGCGACTGAAAATAATCGGGCCGTCGAATTTTACGAAGGGTCGATTTTCGTCATTCCGGGGCGATGCGAAGCATCGAGCCCGGAATCCATGCATCCAAATGTCAGGTCGATATTTGCGGGTATAGATCAATCCACTGCGGGTTTCGCTCTTCGATCAGCCGAATCTTCCACGCTCGCCGCCACTTCTTCAATTCCTTCTCGCGCGCAATCGCGGTTGTGGGATCGTCGTAGATTTCGAACCAGACCAACTTGTCGACAGCATATCGCTTCGTGAAGCCGGCAACCGCCTTGCTCTTGTGCTCGTACACGCGGCGAACGATGTCGTTCGTTACGCCAAGGTAGAGCGTTCCGTTTCTGTCGCTTGCGAGGAGGTAAACGTAGTAGGACATGAACGAGCGGACACATGGATTCCGGGCTCAGCGCTGCGCGCTGCCCCGGAATGACGGGGGATATTACTTCAATCTCGCGGAAAGCACAGCGCCGCCAGCCTCTGTTGCGAACATCACATCCGGCGTGCGCCGTTTATGGTCTCGTCTGATCACACCCGCAAATTATGGACGGGTATGAAAGGAGATCAGGCGGGATAAGTGGCGCCAGTTTGAGGTAACGCGCGTACCTGGGCCACTCGAAGGGTGACGCCGCATTTTCCGAAGGTCGAATGCGGCGTCACCTGACGTCTGGCCGGTATGCCGGCGAGGCTGATCTTCCGGCTTATGCACGACGTTGAACTTAACCCGGGGTTGGTTAAGTTAGCCGGCGCAGTGAGATTCGAAAGTACCATGACGACGACGCACGACATCGGCTCTCGATCGCCATGGATCAGCATTTGGCTAAGTCCGCGGCAAACTATCGACCAAATTCTGGCGACCGGGCCGCGGCGTTTCGTCTGGTTGCTCGCAGCGCTTGGTACAATCGCCAGCATCTATTCCCAGGCGCTCACCTTCGGATTCCTGGAGGGCATGGCCGGCTGGCGCATCTGGCTCTGCTTCCTCGCAGGCGGCGCCGTGATCGGCGTCCTCTTTCTTTATCTCAACGCACTGATCCTGCGTGGGGTAGGGAGGCTGATCGGCGGTCGCGCCTCCACGCTGGAATTGCGGGCGGTGCTGGCCTGGAGTGCGGTGCCGGCAATCCTCGGTCTCGTCATCGCCGTGCTGCTGAATGCCGGGGCGAAGTTCTTTGCGCCGAGCGCGATATCATCGGCAGGGTTTTCGCTGCTGCCGCTGATCATCGTTGTCATGGCCGGCCTTTGGTCGTTCGTCGCGGTGTTGCTGATGCTTTCGCGCGTCGAACGCTTCGGCTTCTGGCGCACGATCGCGGCCTACACCATGGTCATGATATTCCCGCTTCTGATTGCGCTCGCCATTCGCGCGCTGCTGTTCCATCCCTACAGCCTGCCCAGCGGCTCGATGTATCCGACCATGTTCGTCGGAGACAGCATCCTCGTCTCGAAATATGCCTATGGCTATAGCCGCTATTCGTTTCCATCCGCGCCGCCGCTGTTCTCGGGACGTATCCTGGGCTCCGCGCCGGAGCGCGGCGACGTGGTTGCCTTTCGTTCGCGGAAGGACGGCATGACGGATTACGTCAAGCGGGTGGTGGGCCTGCCGGACGACCGCATTCAAATGAAGCAGGGCCGGCTCCATATCAACGACGTCGCCGTAAAGCGCGAACGGCTGGAGGACTTTGTCGGGGATGCCTGCGGCACCGCTGACTCCGCAAAAGTGAAGCGTTGGCGAGAGACGCTTCCCGACGGCGCGACCTATGAAACGCTTGATTGCATCGAGCGCGGATTCTACGACGACACCAACGTCTATGCGGTGCCGCCGGGTCATTTCTTCATGTTAGGCGACAACCGCGACAACTCCACCGATAGCCGCGCGCTGTCTGCGATAGGCTATATTCCATTCGAGAACATCATCGGTCGCGTCGAGATGGTCTATGTGTCGAAGGCTCCCGGCCGCAACGGGGCTCCGGAGACGATTCGCTCCGAGCGTCTGGGCCTGATGGTCCGCTAGGTTTTCGGTACGGAGGCTCGGGCCAAAGGGGGCGCTCGTAATGGCGAGCGAGGGGCGGGAATCCGCAGCATCAGCCAACCGTGTACTGACTTGCCTTGAGCCGTCAACTGCGTTGCAGAATCGGGACTATAGGTGCGTCTTCCTGCTGCACATTCCGACCAAGCCAAAAGATAGCGCAGCCAAGAAACGTGCCGAAAAGGAAATTCGTCGGGAATATCTCAATCTGATGTTGAAGCATCGGGTTGAGGATAAAAATACAGACAATGCTGGCCGCGATGGCATTCTGAGCCTTTGTTTGCAGCGAGCGACGGTACATTGCGACGAGAGAGGCAATCAGGCCCAAATACACCAGCAATGGCGCCCAGCCAAAGTTCTTGTAAAGCCCAAGTAAAAATCCGTCGTATCGCTGATAGGTGTTCTCAAAGGGGCGGGCGAATGCCTTCAGTCGTACCGTCGTTGAGTCGGATTGGGTGATGGCGGTAGCAATCTCCGCTAGCCGCTCATGGCCGAACGCGGGTCCATGAAAATGGCGCAGCACGGTTCCGAAGAAGGCTATGGAAAGGGCGATGGCAATCAGGTGAACGACCTGAAGCCTTATCGATCGCCTGTTGAATATTTCCAGTGCCGAAAAGAGAACGAGGAAAGCCACCGCTGCGATTAGCACCGACATGGAGCCGGTAACTACAAAAACAAGTCCAAGCAACACTGCTAAAAGGGTCGATTCGAGGGGCGGACGAATCGCGACACTGAGTGCAAACGCAAGAAATACCGCAAAGCCGAAGGATGTGGGGTTGCCGTAGGTTCCATAGAGCCGATCGTCCAGAGATTGGACTGGCAATAACAGGCAAATAAAGCTGATCAGGACAGACAAGAGTACCGCCCGGGAGATGCGAACAGCCGTCTCGGTGGGTGAATATGCATGGGCAATCACCGCGCCGATGGCGGCGCCGCCGGTAAAGTACAGCAGGATATTCTTGCTGAAAGAGATTGCTTCACTCGAGAAACCAAAAATCGAAACGCTCAGAGCGGCGCAGGTCATGGAGAAAACGGCAACCAGTGCCAAGGGAATGGATAGTCTGGGGAGATGCCGCCTTAGCCCAAAAAGGAGAACGCAGAAAATCAGGAACAATATCGCGTCTTTGGTCACGGGCCACCAGACGGGAACGACCGGATTGTTGATGTTGGCATTTGTGGAGAAATACAGATTTATTCCGTACAGGAGCGCCGCTGACAGAGAGATATCAAAAAGATAAATCAAGCGGATCATCTTGAATCTTCCACTATTCAGGCGCGCCGGCATCGTCGAATCGATCTCGGCAGTGCCGAGCCTCGCCGGCAAGCCATAACACCACAACCCGACCGCGAACAAGCGGTGCCGTGCTGCCACAACCACGGCAATGGTTCCGCCCGAAAAGGCGGGAACTGACGGCGGAGACGAGACGAAAGCGAACGAGATCGCCATCGTCGGCCTCGACGGCCGCCCGGTGCACCTGATGACGCCCTGGGAGATGCATGTCCAGGTTGCAATCGATATCGATGTCGAGCGCGTCGACGTAGCCGGCGATTCCCCGCCAGGCGCGCGCCACCTTGCGATGATCGTGCGCAACTATTGTGACGGAGACGGTGGTCGAGAACCACGAGGGCGGTCTGCTCCAGATCGAGGGCCGGCTCACCGACCGGCTCACGCCCCGTCGGCGCACCTTCTGGGCTGCCGGTCGCAAGATCGAAGTCAATCGCCTCGACCTGCGTCCGCAAAAGCCCCGGCGCAGAATTGGAACCGCGGGTTCCCGTACTCTTACGGGTGGTACGACCATGCGTATTTTTAGGGTTGCGTCGAGCGGCCCATTTGCATCTAACTCATCATGCTGCAGAGCAACACGTCCGCCGCAGCCGCGTTTGCCGGGTGAGAGCGCAATTGAGCGAGTCCGCGTAGTGAGCAGATTCATGCCTATGTTAACGCCGCCGTTCCGCGTCTCCTCACATGAGGGCAGCGGCCTCACTGCGGGTTCCGCGCAGTGACGCCGCACGGCGGAAAGGGCAATCGCCTTCTCGCATCCTTGCCGGCATCGGATTTCGATCTGCTGGGGGCCGAGCTTGAGCTGATCGCACTCGAACAGGACGCGGTCCTTTCGCGAACGGGTGACGATATCGAGTACGTCATCTTCCCGCACAAGGGCGCCATCACGCTGATGATCGACATGGCGGACGGCCAGACGGTCGCCACCGCGATCATCGGGCGTGAAGGGGCGGTGGGCTTGCTTTCGGTGCTCGGACCGTCGCCTTCAGCCATCACCGCGGTCGTTCGAGCGGCGGGCCCGGCCGCCCGGATCCCTGCTTCACGGTTTCACGCCGCCTTCAGCCGCAGTCCTGCGATCCGGCATGCGGTCCAGAATCACGTCAAGTCGATGCTGATCCAGTTCCAGGTCGGCGCGGCCTGCAATGCGCTGCACCCGGTCGAGGCCCGCATGGCGCGCTGGATGCTCCAGCTTCGCGACAGCGTCGAACATGATGAGCTCCCGCTCACCCAGCATGCGCTGGCGCAAATACTTGGTGTGCGGCGAACGACGGTCACGCTGCTGATGCGCAATCTTCGCGCCAGCGGAGCGATCAGGTCCGATCGGCGAGGCCTGATCGAGATCGACCCGGCGCGGCTCGCGGCGGCGGCGTGCGAATGCCACAGCTTCATGCGTTCGGAAGTCGAGGAGATATTTTCGTCGAGTGCAGCCCGGTCGCGGGCGGCGGGTCTGCCCAATGAGGGGCGCGTGCCGAGAACCGGATCGGGCGGTACCTCCTGAGTGCGTTTCCGCGCGACCGCGCCAGGACTGCCACGTCAAGACTGCCACGTCAGGACTGTCACGTCAGGACTATCGCGTCAGACCTTGCCGGAGCGGCGTTGCCGAAGGCCGATCACCGGCGATCATCGACCCGGAAAGATTCGTTGCCGCCATCGGATGCAGCTTCGAGTTTTGCGAGTTCGCGCAGCACCTTTGCCGTCTCGCGCAGCTCGTTGCGCGCAGGACCCGGCTTCAGCCGTCGTGCTTCGACGAGAAAGTGCCTGGCCTGATGGAGCAGGGTAGGTGGTTCAGTCGGGATTTGCATGTGCCCCATGGCATCTCTCATCGCGGTCATGGCCTGATCCGTATTCATGATGCCTGCGAGCCGCCGTGGCGCCGGAGGCCCGGCTCGTCGACCCAGGCCTCCCGCGCAAACCACGGGTGATCGCTGTGGCAGAGCGGGCAATGGGTGCGCGAGAAAAACACCGCGCGGCGCCCAAAGCTCTCGCGATCCGTCTTGATCCCGGTGGGAATCGCGTGTCCGGTTTGCGGACATTTGACCATGACCATTCCCATGCTGCCCTCACTCACAATTGGTCTTGATGGTTCTTTGCAGAAAAGTACCGGCCGGTTGGAGTGCGCCTCTTGTCGGTGCGGCTTACTGGGGGGGCGTTGCGCACCTTGCTTGAGCGAGCATCGGCCAGTGGGGGCTGCGTGCGCGCTGCTGGGCTTGTTCCAACCGGCCGGATCCCTCCTCGAACGGATCCTCGCCGTGAACTGAACGGGTTCCTTAACCGGACGGGGGAAGGCCCTTGGTGAGGGGCTCGGCAAGCCCGCCACGCGCGCCTTGCAACGGTATGTCCGGTACGACCAGCAACGGCATCCCATTCGTTCTGTTCAGCGTGACTTTCATTTCGCTTTCACTCACCGCCACATCACCCTTTTCGAGCGAAAGCCTTCCCCGTGACGCACACCTGCGTCTCGAGAGCTCTGCGCTCCGCGTCCGATCAATTTTTGGATGAGCTTTGATTTAGCCCCGACCCGAATACAACTTTGCGCCAGGAGATGCGGAACTGTCGGTTCGGTTTGCGACTCTCGCATCAAATTTTTTTGGAGAATGTCAATATCGACGGAAGTCTGGGTGCGGTGGCCTGTGCATAACAGGGATATGTGTGCGGCGACCATCGGCGTGGCCAGCTCAAACAAAAACCCCGGCATCGCTGCCGGGGTTTTGCATTTCGTGGATCGAGATCCCGGCTCTGCGGAGCAGCGCTTCGCGCCGCACCGCGTCCGGGACGACTTCGTCGCTTAGAAGTCCATGCCGCCCATGCCGCCGCCCGGAGGCATGCCGCCGCCGGCTGCGCCACCCTTCTTCGGCAGTTCGGCGATCATGGCTTCGGTGGTGATCAAGAGAGCCGCGACGGAAGCCGCGTTCTGGATCGCCGCACGAACGACCTTGGTCGGGTCGATGATGCCCTTGGAGACCAGGTTGCCGTACTCGCCGGTCTGCGAGTCGAAACCATAATTGTACTGGTCCTTCTCGAGGATCTTGCCGACGATGACGGAGCCGTCTTCACCGGCGTTGATCGCGATCTGGCGGGCCGGCGCGGAGAGCGCCTTGCGCACGATCTCGACGCCGGTCTTCTGGTCGTCGTTCTTGGTGCGGATACCCTTGAGCTGCTCGGAAGCACGGAGCAGGGCGACGCCGCCGCCCGGAACGATGCCTTCTTCCACAGCCGCGCGGGTCGCATGCATCGCGTCATCCACGCGATCCTTGCGCTCCTTCACCTCGACTTCGGTCGCGCCGCCGACGCGGATCACCGCGACGCCGCCCGCGAGCTTGGCCAGACGCTCCTGCAGCTTCTCACGGTCGTAGTCCGAGGTGGTTTCCTCGATCTGCGCCTTGATCTGCTGAACGCGCGCCTCGATGTCGGCCTTCTTGCCGGCGCCGTTGACGATCGTGGTGTTCTCCTTGTCGATCATCACCTTCTTGGCGCGGCCGAGCATCTGCAGCGTGACGTTCTCGAGCTTGATGCCGAGATCTTCCGAGATCGCCGTGCCGCCGGTCAGGATCGCGATGTCCTGC
>DATCXE010000724.1:0-2405 GCA_036565985.1 Bradyrhizobium sp. | reverse complement strand
ACAGCCGCCGCGCTGGCGAGCGACATGCCGTAGCCAAGGATGGAATTGCCGAGCGAAAACGGCGCGAAAGTCGCGAACGAATGGCAGCCGATATCGGCGCTGATATGGGTCGGCCCGAGTTCGCGCTGCATCAACTTGATGGCGGAAAAGACGGGACGCTCAGGACAGCCGGTGCAGAAGGCGGGCGGACGCGGCGGCAACGGGCCGAGAGCCGCGGCGGCTTTTGCCTTATGCGCGACAAGGCCGCGCGCCTTTTCAGCGATGGTGTCGGCATCGATGCCATTCGGCCTCGCGTCCTGAAGAAACGCTGCCAGTCCTTCGAGCAATACATCGGACGCGTATTCACCCGCTTTCGGCAGCGGTCCCTTGCCAAGCACACGCGTATTGATGTCGGCGCGGCGCAATTCCACGTTGACCGCCTGCTCGATGTAGTCGGGGTAGCCTTCCTCGACCACCAGCACCGCGCGCTTGCCGGCACAGAACGCGGTGATTTCCTCGGGCACCAGCGGATAGACGACATTGAGCACCAACAGGGGCACGCGCGAATTGCCGAACACATCGGCGAGCCCAATGCGCTCGAGCGCGCGCAGGACGCTGTTGGTCAGTCCGCCCATCACGATAACGCCGATGTCGGCAATATCCCCCTCGATGATCTCGTTGAGCTTGTGCTCGCGAACGAAGGCACGTGCGGCGGGCAGGCGCTCCTCGACCTTCAAGCGCTCCTGCGTAAAGATCACGGGCGGATGGGCAAGCCGCCCATATTCGAAGCGCGGCGGCCCAGCCAGCTTGTCGAGGCCGGAAACGATACCTTTGCGGTTGTTCTTGGCGGCGAATTCCCCGGTCGCGTGGCAGGCGCGGATGCGCAGTTCGAGCATGACGGGAGCGTGGCTCGCCTCGGAGAGCTCGAAGCCTTTTTCCACGGTACGTACGATCGACGGCAGGTCGGGCCGCGGGTCGAGCAACCACATCGAGGATTTCAACGCATAGGCATAAGAGCGCTCCTGGATGACGCTCGCGCCCTCGCCGTAATCTTCGCCGAGGATGATCATGGCGCCGCCGACCACGCCGGGCGACGCGAGGTTCGACAATGCGTCGGCCGCGACATTGGTGCCGACGATCGATTTCCAGGTGACCGCGCCGCGCAACGGGTAATTGATCGACGCGCCGAGCATGGCAGCGGCCGACGCCTCGTTGGAACAGGTTTCCAGGTGGACGCCGAGCTCGGACATGATGTCCTCGGCGTCGACCAGTACATCGAGGAGGTGTGACACCGGCGCGCCCTGGTATCCTCCCACGTAGGACACGCCGGACTGCAACAGCGCCTTGGTCACGGCGAGGATTCCCTCGCCGTGGAAGGTCTCGCCGTCGCCAAGCTTCAGAGCCTGGACTTCTTTCTTGAACGACCGTTCCATCGTCAGGCCGCCGGCAGATGGTTGGGAGGCAAACTATATAGCACGAGATGCCTCACATGCGCGAGGGGAGCCAGAGTGCGATAATCGGAAAGGCAATCAGAATTATCAGCCGGATAAGGTCGGTGATGATGAATGGAATGACTCCCTTGAAAATCGTCGCAAAACTCACGTCTTTGACCACGCTTTTGATCACGAACACGTTCATTCCCACCGGCGGATGAATAAGACCGAGTTCCACCGTCATCACAATGATCACCCCGAACCAGATCGGATCGAAACCGAGATGGGTGATGACCGGGAAAATGATCGGCACGGTCAGGATGATCATCGCCATCGCGTCCATGAGACAGCCGAGCACCAGATACATCAGCATGATCAGCGCCAGCACGCCGTAATTGCCGATGCCGAGCCCGGTCAGGAACGCGGTCACCTTTTGCGGCGTTTGCGTGACAGTGAGGAAATAGCCGAACAGCAGCGCGCCAATCAGCACCGTGAAGACTGCGGCTGCCGTCCGCGTTGCCTGCAGTAGTGAGCGCCGGATTTCGGTACGATCGAGCCTGCCACGCAGCACGCCAATCAGAAAGGCGCCGCTGGCGCCCATGCCGCCGGCTTCCGTCGGCGTGAACAGCCCGCCGTACAATCCCCCGATCACGAAGAGGAAAAGAATGAGCGTCGCCCAGACATCGCGGGTGGCGGTGATACGATCCTTCCACGAGTGGCGCGGCGTCGACGGCAGGAAGTTCGGCCGCGCGATCCCGATGACCCCGACCGTGATCATGTACATCGTTGCGGCGAGCAGACCAGGAATGATGCCGGCGATGAACAGCTTGCCGATGTCCTGCTCGGTGATGATGCCGTACACGGCGAGAACCGTTGACGGCGGCAGCATCGCGCCCAGCGTGCCGCCGGCTGCGATCACCCCGGTTGCGAAAGACTGCGGATAGCCGAAGCGTCGCATCTCGGGATAGGCGACCGCGGAAAAGGTCGCGGCGG
>DATCXE010000704.1:0-7177 GCA_036565985.1 Bradyrhizobium sp. | reverse complement strand
CGGCAGGTCGCCGGCGATCGCCTCGCGAATTTCCGGATTGTCGTCGACCGTCTCCCCCGACAGCGCCTCATACAACCGCGTGGCGTTGGTCGCCCTGATGTCGTTCGCAAACGGACTGCCGAGCGTGATGACGGCGCGCACCATGTCGGGCAATTGCAGCGCCAGATCGCGCGCATAGATGCCGCCGAGACTCCAGCCGACCAGGCTTACCTTGCGGCCGGTCTGCTCGTGAATGCCGGTCAGGAGATCGCGCAACGCGGCGCGCTTGGAAGACACGCCGCCGAAATTGCGGCCCATCCTCCATGCCTGGGTGTCGTAGCCGAGTTCTTTCAGGTAGCGCCGCATCGGCGCCATCGACAGATCGCTGGCGAGAAAGCCCGGCAGCGTCAGCACCGGATGCCCGTCGCCCTTCGGCGCGCGCAACAACAGCGGCGACAGCAACAGGCTCGAGTTCAACTCGAACAGGCTCCGTGCCTCGGCCAGCATCAGGAACAGGCTTGGCGGCTGAAGCCGCTGCTCTCCCGTCCCTGCGCCGCCTTCCGTCATTACTTCTTGTCCTTCTTGGTCATGCCACCGAGGCCGGCCATGGTCACGAACATGTCCTGGAAACGCTCGGCGATCTTGGGATCGAAGGTGAACCAACTCTGGATCAGCGATTCCGGCGAAACCTTTTCGATGTTGGCCATCATCTGCTGCTGCATCTTGTCCATCACTGCCGTCTGCATCGGCTGCACGTCCGGAAGCCCAAAAAACTGCCTGGCTTCCAGCGGCGTGCAATCTACCTCGACGTTAACCTTCATGACCGCTCCTTTTGCTGGCTTGCCGCAGTATCGCCACGATGGCCCCGGTCATGCAAGGACAAGACCTTAACCCCGCTCATCAATTTCGCACATGGTCAACCAAATCGCTCGGCGGCGAACGGCCTGATGTCGGCAAACGGGGTCTCCCCGGTCATGGTTTCGGCCAGCAGCCGGCCGGTCGCCGGGCCGAGCGTCAGCCCATGGTGCTGGTGGCCGAAATTGAACCACAGCCCGGCATGGCGGGGGGCCTTTCCGATCACCGGCAGCATATCGGGCAAACAGGGCCGCGCGCCCATCCAGGGCCTGGCGTCGACCGCCTCGCCGAGCGGAAACAGCTTGTGGGCCCGCGGCAGTGCCCGTTCGACCTGGACCGGCGTCGGCGGTGCATCGCGGTGGGCGAATTCCGCACCGGTGGTCAGCCGAATGCCGCGGTTCATCGGCGCCAGCAGATAGCCGAGGTCGCTGTCGAGCACGGGGTGGTTCAGGATCGTATTGCCGCGCGGCTTGAGGTGCAAATGGTAACCCCGCTTGACCTGAAGCGGGATCGAATAGCCGAGCGGCGCGAAGATCTGATCCGACCAGGGCCCCATCGCCACCACGACGTCGCGCGCGGTGATGGTGCCTTCCAGCGTCGCCACCCGCCATCGCCGGTCGGACTGTTCGAGCGTTCGCGCATCGCCGACCAGGTATCGCCCGCCCCTGCGGCCGAACAGGGCGGCATAAGCCTTGGCGAGGCCACCGGGATCCGGCACGAATCCGGGCGCGGGAAAATGGATCGCACCGCTGAAATCACCGGTCAGATGCGGCTCGCGCGCAACAATCGCGGGGGCATCGAGCACCTCGCCGGCGACGTCATACTGCCTGGCCCGCTCGAGATCCCGCACCGCATTCGCAAGCGTCGGCGCGGAGCGAAACAGCTTGATCCAGCCAGTCCGCCGCAACAGTTCCGGCACGTTGGCCTCCGCGATCAGCGCCTCATGCTCGATCAGGCTGCGCTGGATCAACGGCAATTCGGCCATTGCACTGTGCAGTGCACGCTCCGGCGACGAGGCAAGGAAATAGCGTGTCAGCCACGGCAGGAAGGTCGGCAAATCCTTGAAGTGGTACCGCACCTGCGGCGCGCGAAGAAACGCATATCGCAGGATCTGTCCCAGATCCCGCGGAAACATGTAGGGAAAGACCGAAGCGCATTCGATCAACCCGCCATTGCCATAGCTGGTTTCCTCGCCGGCCGTGTCGTGCCGATCAATCAGGACCACATTCCGGCCGCGCTTCAGCAGGTGCAAGGCGGCGCTTACGCCGACCATGCCCGCACCGAGAACGAGTACGTCGGCCTTCAGTTCCGCCATTCGGCACTCCGAAAGTTCAATGTAACGCACGTGGACTCACGTCTTATGGTCAACCTAGTCATTGCCGCACCGCCGCGCAAACCGGCAAGCGGTGCAGGGAAATGATGCTTGCGCGGCGGCTGGACTCTGGCAACATGGCTCGGCAATATCCGCCGCTCGTTGTGGGAATTGCTGATCAAAGCGGGGAAATCGAACAAATGTCGGTACGTCAGAGTTTGCTTGCAGCGGTCGCGGCATCCATCATCGCGCTCGCGGTGGTGCCGGCATCGGCCCAGACCCTGCGCTACGCCAATCAGGGCGACCTCAAATCGCTGGACCCCTACACGCTCAATGAGAGCACCACCCACGCCCATCTGGGGCAGGTCTTCGAAGGCCTGGTTGCCCGCGACAAGGATCTGAAGATCATCCCTGCGCTGGCGGAGAGCTGGGAAACACCTGAGCCGACCCGCTGGCGGTTCCATTTGCGCAAGGGCGTTAAATTCCAGAACGGCGACCCCTTCACCGCCGACGACGTGCTGTTCTCGGCGGAGCGCGTTCAAAAGAAGGGCTCGAACCTGCAGACCCGCATTCCCAGCGGCACCAAGGTCGTCAAGGTCGACGACTACACGGTGGATTTCATTCTGACCTCGCCCAATCCCATTCTCAATTCGCAATGGGATACGTGGTACATCATGAGCAAGAAGTGGTCCGAGGCGAACAACGCCGTCGAGCCCACGCCCGCCGCGGCAACGACGCCGAGTTTTGCCTCGCTGAACGCCAACGGCACCGGTGCCTTCTCGGTCGAAAGCCACCAGCCGGGCGTCAAGACCGTCTTCAAGGCCAACCCGAACTGGTGGCGCAAGGCGGAGCACAACATCAAGGAAATCATCTTCACCCCGATCGGCTCGGACGCCACGCGCGTCGCCGCCCTGCTGTCGGGTGAAGTCGACGTCATCGAGCCGGTCCCGATCCAGGATATCTCGCGGGTGGATTCCAGCCCGAATGCCCAGGTGCTGAAGGGACCGGAACTCCGTACCATCTTCCTCGGCATGGATCAGGTGCGCGACGAACTGCTCTACTCCAACGTCAAGGGCAAGAACCCGTTCAAGGACATCAAGGTGCGCGAGGCCTTCTACAAGGCCATCGACATCGAGCTGATCAAGACCCGCGTCATGCGCGGCCTGTCGACGCCGTCGGCGCTGATGATCGCACCGCAACTGTTCAAGCTGTCCGGTGACTTCACCCGCCCGAAATTCGATCCCGACGGCGCCAAGAAGCTTCTGACCGAAGCAGGCTATCCCGATGGTTTCGAAGTCACGATGGACTGCCCGAACGACCGCTACGTCAACGACGCCGCGATCTGCCAGGCGGTCGTCGGCATGCTCGCCCGCATCGGCGTCAAGGTGACGCTGCTGGCCCAGCCCAAGGCGCAGTATTTCGCCAAGGTGCTGAAGCCCGGCGGCTACCAGACCTCGTTCTACCTGCTCGGCTGGACCCCCGGCACGCTCGACTCCCACAACGTCCTGCATGACATCATGGGCTGCCGCGACGATCCGAAGTCGAACCGCGGCGAGGCCAATCTCGGCGGCTACTGCAACAAGAAGCTCGACGAACTCGCCGAGAAGGTCTTGCAGGAATCCGACACGACCAAGCGCGACCTCCTGATCAAGGAAGCGTTCGAAATCGGCGCCAAGGATTTCGGTTACATCCCGCTGCACCAGCAGGCGCTGGCGTGGGGCGTGTCGAAAAAAGTGAAACTGTCCCAGCGCGCGGACAACCAGGTCCTGCTTTACTGGGCAACCAAACAGGACTAATCGGACTTCGACACCAGGTCCCGGCGGCTTAGCAGCTTCCGGGACCTTTCGCTTCCGGGGCGACAGCGCCGTCCGCCGCCGCACCAGAGCAGTGAAAGGAATACATGCTCGCTTTCACTCTTCGCCGCGCACTTCAGGCCATCGGCGTCATGATCGCGGTCGGCGTCATCGCGTTCTCTATGTTCCGGTTCGCCGGCGACCCCGTCAACCAGATCGTTTCGCTCGATACACCCGCCGCCGAGCGCGAAGCCGTGCGCAAATCCCTCGGGCTCGACGATCCCGTGCCGGTGCAGTTCATCCGCTATTTTGCCAATGCCGCACAGTTCAAGTTCGGCGTGTCCTATCAATTCCGCCAGCCGGTCTCGAACCTGCTGATGGAGCGGATGCCGGCGACGCTGGAGCTCGCCGCCTGCGCCACGCTTCTTTCGATGGTGTTCGGCATCCTGATGGGGGTCTATTCGGCGCTGCGGCGCGACACCATTCTCACCAAGGTGTTCCAGGCGGTGTCGCTGATCGGAATCTCGCTGCCGACATTCCTGATCGGCATCCTGCTGATCTATCTGTTCGCCGTGACCCTGGGTTGGCTGCCCTCGTTCGGACGCGGTGACGTGGTGCGGATCGGCTGGTGGACGACGGGTCTGCTGACTCTCTCGGGCCTCAAGGCGCTTATCATGCCCTCGATCACGCTCGGCCTGTTCCAAATGACCCTGATCATGCGGCTGGTGCGCGCCGAAATGCTCGAAGTGCTGCGTACCGATTACATCCGCTTCGCCCGCGCCCGCGGCCTGACCACCCGGGCGATCCATTTCGGCCATGCGCTCAGGAACACGCTGGTTCCGGTCATCACCGTCGCCGGGCTGCAGTTTGGCTCGGTTATTGCATTTTCGATCATCACCGAAACCGTCTTCCAGTGGCCCGGCATGGGGTTGTTGTTCGTACAGGCGATCCAGAACGTCGATATCCCGATCATGGCCGCGTACCTGCTGATGATTTCGCTGATCTTCGTCACCATCAACCTCGTGGTCGATATTCTCTATACCGTCGTCGATCCGCGCCTGCGCTCGACCATCAGCCGTCCCGCTTGAGGCGAGGTTCTTCATGTCCGATGCCGTCGTCCCACACCAGGCCCCGTCGAACGCGCCCGCCGCGCGTTCCGGCGCGGGCTGGTTCAAGCGCGCGCTCGACAGCGACATTTTCTACTCGTTCCGCCGCTCCCGGATGACCATGGTGGCAGGGGCCGTGACCGTTCTGTTCTTCCTGCTGGCAATCTTTGCATCCCAGCTGGCGGTGCAGAACCCGTTCGATCCGGCGCAGCTGCAGTTGATGAATTCGCGGATTTCGCCGCTGTGGACGGCCGACGGGCAATCCCCGTTCCTGCTCGGCACCGACGAGCAGGGCCGTGACGTGTTCTCCGCCATTCTCTACGGCTTGCGGATTTCGCTCACCGTCGGCGTGCTCGGCGTCGTGTTGGCCGGCACGCTCGGCATCACGCTCGGGCTGGTCGCAGGCTATTTCGGCGGCGCGGTCGACGGGCTGATCATGCGTATCGCCGACGTGCAGCTCACCTTCCCCGCGATCCTGATCGCGCTACTGGTCAACGGCGTCGCCAAGTCCGTGTTCGGCAACCGGCTTGATGCCATGAGTACGCTGGCGGTGCTGGTGGTCGCGATCGGCCTTAGTTTCTGGGTGCAATACGCCCGCACCGTGCGCGGCTCCGTCATGGTCGAGAAGAACAAGGACTATGTCGCCGCCGCTCAGTTGATCGGTCTTCCCGCGCCAAAGATCATGCTGCGGCACGTGCTGCCGAACACGATGGGACCTATCCTGGTGATCGCCACGATCAACCTCGCCCTTGCCATCATCACCGAGGCGACGCTGTCGTTTCTGGGCGCCGGCATGCCCGATACCATGCCCTCGCTCGGCACCCTGATCCGGATCGGCAACAACTATCTGTTCGCCGGCGAATGGTGGATCGTCGCCTTCCCCGGCATCGCGCTGGCGGGCCTGATCCTCTCCATCAACCTGCTCGGCGACTGGCTGCGCGACGCGCTCAATCCAAAGCTCCGATGACCATTCCCGTCCTTTCCGTGCGCAACCTCGAGGTGGAATTCCTCACCCGCCGCAGCACGCTGCGCGCCATCAACGGCGTTTCCTTCGACATCGCCAAGGGCGAGGTGCTCGGCGTGGTCGGCGAATCCGGCGCCGGCAAATCGGTCACCGGCCTTGCGGTGATCGGGCTGATCGACCCGCCCGGCCGCATCTCGGGCGGCGAGATCCATCTGTCGGGAACGCGGATCGACCATCTGCCGCCGGAAGAAATGCGCCGCATCCGGGGAAAACGGATCGGGATGATCTTCCAGGATCCGCTGACGAGCCTCAACCCGCTCTACCGGATCGGCGACCAGATCGTGGAGACGATCCGGACCCACACCAATCTTTCGGAGACCGCGGCGCGCAAGCGCGCCATCGATCTGCTCGCCGAAGTCGGAATCCCTGCACCGGAGAAACGTATCGACGCCTATCCGCATGAATTCTCCGGCGGCATGCGCCAGCGTGTCGTGATCGCGCTTGCGATCTGCGCCGAGCCGGAACTGATCATCGCCGACGAGCCGACCACCGCGCTCGACGTCTCGGTGCAGGCGCAGATCATTTCGCTGATCAAGCGGCTCGGGCGCGATCACGGCACCGCCGTGATGCTGGTCACCCACGACATGGGCGTGATCGCGGAGACCTCTGATCGAGTTGCGGTGATGTATTCGGGGCGGATCGCCGAGATCGGCCCGGTGCAGGATGTCGTGCAGAACCCGCTGCACCCCTATGCCAAGGGGTTGATGGGCGCGATCCCGACGCTTGCGGGCGACGACAAGCGGCTGGTGCAAATTCCGGGATCGATGCCGCGGCTGTCGGCGATCCCGCCGGGCTGCTCGTTCAATCCGCGCTGTCCTTTTGCGTTCGACCGCTGCTGCGTCGAGCGGCCGGAGCCGCTCAAGCAGGAGGGTTCGCACGCCGTGGCCTGCCATCTGTTCGACACCGCGCCTCGGGAAGCTGCGAAGGAGACCGCGGCATGAGCGCTCCCTTCGTCGACGTCAGGAATTTGCGCCGGGTGTTCGATGTCTCCAAGCCGTGGCTGAACCGCGTGCTGGAAGGCGGCCATCTGGAGTTCCTCAAAGCCGTCGATGGCGTCACCTTCGATATCAGGAAGGGTGAAACCTTTGCCCTCGTCGGCGAATCCGGA
>DATCXE010000696.1:0-10187 GCA_036565985.1 Bradyrhizobium sp. | reverse complement strand
AATCGATTTCAACAGCGTCGACTTGCCGGCCCCGTTGGCGCCGGCCACGCAGACGATCTCGCCCTTTGCCACCTCGATCGAAACCGCCGAGATCGCGACCAGCCCCTGATAGGCGGTGGTGACTTCATGCACCGACAGCATGACGGTCTCCCAGATAGGCGCTGATGACTTTCGGATCGCGCACGACGTCGGCAGGCTTGCCCTCGACCAGCACCTTTCCGAGATCCAGCACGATAGCGCGGTCGACCAGCGGCATCACGATTTCCATGACGTGCTCGACCATCAGCACGGTGACGCCGGTGTCGCGGACCTTGCGCACCAGTTCGACGCCGGTCTTGGCCTCGACCGGCGTCAGCCCCGTGAGCACCTCGTCCAGCAGCAGCAATTTAGGTTCGGTCGCGAGCGCGCGGGCGACTTCGAGCCGGCGCTTCTCGGAAGGCACCAGGTCGCTGGCGAGCACGTTGACGCGCGGGCCAAGGCCGCAGAACTCCAGCACCTGATGCGCCTTGCGGCGCGCGTCGCGCATCACCGTGGTGCGGACCAGCGCGCCGACGATGACGTTGTCGATCACGGTCATGGTCTCGAAGCTCTTGACGACCTGGAAGGTGCGGCCGACGCCGCGCTGGCAGCGTTCCGCCGCCGGCAATGATGTGACGTCCTCGCCATCGAAGATGATGGTGCCTTGCGTCGGCGGCAGCACGCCCGCGATCAGGTTGAACAGCGTCGACTTGCCGGCGCCGTTGGGGCCGATCAGGCCGACGATTTCGCCGCGCCCGACCGAGATCGAGACGTCGCTGTTTGCGATCAGGCCGCCGAAGCGCTGCCAGACGCCACGGGTTTCCAGGAGCGGCGTCGTCATCGGGCCGCCTCCTTGCGCTTGATCTGAAAAAGTCCGACCAGCCCCTGCGGCCGCGCCAGCGAGATCGCCACGATCAGGCCGCCATAGACGATCAGGTCGACGCCGCGGCCGGAGCCGCCGATGAACGAGCGCGTCAGTTCGGTGAGCGGGATCAGGATCACCGCACCGAGCAGCGGCCCCCACAAGGTGCCGATACCTCCCAGCACCGCGGGCAGCGCCATCAGCAGCGAGAACTGGAAGCCCATGACGCTTTCGGGATCGATATAGGAAACGAACTGCGCATAAAAACTGCCGCCGACCGCGACCAGGAACGCGGACACCGCCGCCGCACCCATCTTGGAATTGAACACGTCGACGCCGAGGCTTTCGGCGGCCTCCGGATTGTCCTTTACCGCGCGCCACCAATAGCCCCATTTGGAATCTTCCAGCCACCAGGTGACGAACCAGGCGACGCAGGCCAGCGCCAGCGCGAAGTAGAAGTACGGCAGCTTGCTGCGCGTGAACTGGAACTTGAGCCAGCTGTCGCCGCGCACCGGGATATCGATGCCGAGCGCCGCCCCCGCCCAATCCCAGTTGTGGAACAGCAACAGCCCGATCTCGGCGATGACGATGGTGGCGATGACGAAGTAATGGCCGCGCAGGCGGAAGCAGAGATAGCCGAGCCCCATGGCGATGATGCCGGAAATGACACCGCCGCCGAGCATGCCGAACCACGGCAGCACGCCGAACTTGGTGAACAGCAACGCGGTGGTATAGGCGCCGATGCCGAAATAGAGCGCGTGGCCGAGCGAAATCTGCCCGCAATAGCCGGAAAGAATGTTCCAGCTCTGCGACAGCGCGCCGTACATCAGGGTCAGCACCATGATGTTCTGCACGTAGACGTCCTTGACGAACAGCGGGACTGTGGCGGCAATCGCAGCCAGGCAGAAGGCGACGATGAGGTCGCGGCGGCGGCTTCTGGCGAAATCCGTATCCATCACATCGATCCGAACAGGCCGCGCGGCCGGATGAAGACGACAAGGAGATAGACCGCGTAGATGCCGACCGCCTTGAGCGAAGGCGGCAGGATCAATGCGGTGGTGGCCTCGACGAGGCCGACGATAATGCCACCCGCGAAGGCGCCGAACACGCTGCCGAAGCCGCCCAACGCCACCGTCACATAGGCGATCAGCGCAAACGACGCGCCGACGTCCGGATAGATGTAGAAGAACATCGCCATCACGGCGCCGGCAAGGCCCACCAGCGCGGCGCCGAGGCCCCAGCCCAGCGCGAACACCCTGTTCTTGTCGATGCCGACCAGCGCCACCGCGCCGGCATCCTCGCGGGTCGCTTCCAGCGCGCGGCCAAAATCCGTGCGATTGATGAAGAGATACAGCGCGCCGAACGCTGCGATCGCCACCAGTGCGCCGACCAGTTGCGGCACCGGCAGGAAGATGCCGCCGACCGAGACCGTCTTGCCGCCGAGCCATGAATTGGTGACGCTGCGGTAGTCAGGCGTGAAGAAATACTGCGCCAGCCCGCGCATGACGATGGCGAGCCCGAACGTCGAGAAGATCTGCACCATGCCGGCATTGGCCTTGGCGCGGACCGCAAAGCGCACGACCAGGAGATAGACCACGGCCCCGAACACGAACAGCGCCGCCGCGACCAGCGGCGCCGACAGCAGCGGATCGATCGCGAAGAACACGAACAGAAAGAACGTCGCATACATCGCGATCATCAGGAATTCGCCGTGGGCGAAATTCACGACGTCCATCAGGCCGAAGATCAGCGCGAGGCCCACGGCAATCAGCCCGTAGAGCAGCCCCATCAGGAGACCGCTCGCCAGGCTCTGGATGATGGTTTCGGCGGTCACGATTGTCGCTCCAACGCAGAGGCGCAGCTCTCAACGTGCGTCATTGCGAGGAGCGCAGCGACGAAGCAATCCATTCTTCCTTCGCGCGGAAAGATGGATTGCTTCGCTTCGCTCGCAATGACGGAGCGTGCGAAAGTCCCTGTCATCGTCATATCCCCTGCCCCACGTGTGCTTGGCTTACTTCATCGGCCAGGAAGCTTCGGCGACCGCGGCCTGCGTCGGGAAGATGGTGACGAACTTGCCGCCGACATACTGCAGCAGCACCGGATCGGCGTCGTTGTTCTGGCCCATCTCGTCGAACTTGACGCGCTTCCACGGCATGATCGTCGCCTCGCCGGGCATGTCGGTGGCGACGAGCGCCTCGCGGATTTTCTCGCCGTCCGTCGACTTGGCGCGGTTGATGGCGTCCGCCATCACGATCAGCCCCATGAACTGCCGCGACGAATAGTCGTTGAAATCCTTGCCGGAGCGTTCCCTGAACATGTCGTTGATCTTGCCGACCATCGGCCGCTTGGCCGCGAGGTCCAGCGAGAAGCTGCCGCGGGAGATCACGCCGGCGAGCTTGTCGCCGACCGCGTCATAGAGCGCCTTTTCCGAGAAGCCGGCGTCCTGCGCTACGATCGCGTTCGGCTTGTAGCCGAGCTCGGCCATGGTCTTGACCAGCAGGATGCCGTCGGTGGTGTAGCTCGAGGGCATCAGCACATCCGCATTCGCAGCCTTCAACTGCTGCACCTCGGCGGTCAGCGACGGCGAATTGGCGCGGTACTTGATGTCGGAGACGATCTTGTAGCCGCGCTCCTTGGCGAGCTTGGTCTGCGCGTTGGCGGAGTCGGTGCCGAAGATGGTGTCCTCGTGGAACAGCGCCAGCGTGTCGATCTTGGTACCCTTCTTCTTCATCGCATCGAAGAAATCGAACATCGCGGTCGAGAACATCTCGTCATGCGGCGCGGCGCGGAAATAGAATTTCAGGCCGCGGCGATGCAGGCTCGGCGAGGAATTGTCCGCCGAGAGGAACGGGATCTGATAGCGCTCGCAGATCTGGCTGACGGTGACCGCCACCGAGCTCTGATAGGTGCCGACCACGGCGCATACTTTTTCCTGCGTGATCAGGCGCTCGGCTTCCGCGCGGCCTTTTTGCGGATCCGCCTGGTGATCGGCGAAGACGAGGCGAACCTTGGCGCCGCCGAGGCCCGGCAGCCCCTCGCCTTTCGCCAGCGGCAGTTCGAAATCGTAGTTCTTGTTGATGAGATCGGCGGCGGTCTCGAACGCCTTCTGGGCATCGACACCGATCTGCGCGCTGGCGCCCGACAGCGGATAGAGCACGCCGATCACCACTTCGGAGGTTTGCGCGCGCGCCGCGATCGGCCCGAGTGCGGCGGCAGCGGTGGCTCCAAGCAGCACATTTCGGCGCGAGATGTTCATGGCAGTATCCTTTGTTGGTTGGCAGCTATCGATGAATCGGTCGGCGGTTACGGTAAAGCCTCAATGCACGGCAATGGTTGCATCAAAGTACGGCAAGCTGTCTGTTCATGAGATCGGTCACCAGCATCAGCCCCGGCGAATGCGTGATCGCAAACGGAAGCTTCGCGGCCTGGATGACCGATTGCGGCGTGACACCGCACGCCCAGAACACCGGGATTTCGTCGGCCGCGATCGGCACCGCGTCACCGTAATCGGGCTTGTCGATGTCGGCAATGCCGATCGAATGCGGATGACCGAGATGAACCGGCGCGCCGTGCACGGCGGGAAAGCGCGAGGTGATCTGCACCGCGCGGATCGCATCCGCCGGCTTGAACGGCCGCATCGACACCACCATCGGCCCGGCAAACGGGCCGGCGGCGTTGCATGCGATGCTGGTACGATACATCGGCACGCGAACATTGCGCTCGATGTGGCGGATCGGCAGACCATCCGCCAGCAATGCTTCCTCGAATGAATAGGAACAGCCGATGACGAAGGCGACGAGGTCGTCGCGCCAGTGCGCCATGATGTCGGTCGGCTCTTCCGCCACCTCGCCGTCGCGCCAGACGCGGTAGCGCGGCAGGTCGGTCCGGATGTCGAGATCGAGGCCGAGGGCGGGAATGCGGGGATCGCCGACATCGGACATGCCGATGATCGGACACGGCTTGGGATTGAGCTGGCAGAAGCGGTGGAACGAGGTCGCGAGCTTTTCCGGCAGGATCGCGAGATTGCCCTGGACGAACCCGTTGGCGACGCCCGCCGTGGTGGAGGCCATACCGGTCCGGCAGGCATGCCGGGCTGCCACGCTCGGCGATAAATCCGCCGTATCGTGACCGGGTCGATCCGTCCTCGCCAAGCCGGCCATCGTTGTCCCCGCTTCCAAACTGGTCGACATCTACTCCCGCACATGGCTATGATAATGTCTAATCGTGATTTCTAATCGAAATCGATAAATCAAATTTATCGATTTGAGAGCTGAGGGTGCATGACCGATTTCAAGGCAATTGAGACCTTCATGTGGGTTGTCACACTCGGCAGCTTTCGCGGCGCGGCCCAGAAGCTCAACACCACCCAGCCGGCGATCTCGCAGCGGATCGCCCAGCTCGAACGCGAGGTCGGCGTGCGGCTGCTGCAGCGCGACCGGCGGATGGTGCTGCCGACGCCGAGCGGCCGTCAATTGATGGTCTACGCCGAGAAACTGATCGGGCTGCGCTCGGAAATGCTGGCTGTCGTCGGCGACCGCTCGGCGATGCGCGGCGTGCTGCGGCTCGGCGTCGCCGAGACCATCGTTCACACCTGGCTGACGCAGCTGATCAAGAGCGTCAATCTCGCCTATCCCAACCTCACGCTCGAAATCGAGGTCGACATCACCTCGAACTTGCGGACGCGGCTGCTGGCGCAGGAGATCGAACTCGCCTTCATGCTTGGCCCCGTCACAGCGCCGACCGTCAGCAACCGCGTGCTGTGCGACTATCAGGTGGGCTTTCTGGCCAGCCCCTCGCTCGGCCTCGGCAACGGCAGGCTGACGGTGCACGATCTGGCGAAGTTTCCGATCATCACCTTTCCGCGCAAGACTTCACCTTACGAGATCGTGCGTTCGCTGTTCAACCGGCCCGATTTGCCGCCGATGCGCCTGCACGCCAGCGCCTCCCTGGGCACTGTGATCCACATGGCGATCGAAGGCCTCGGCATTGCCGTCATTCCGACCGCCATCGTCGAAAACGAAATGGCCGATGGGCGGCTGCAATTGCTGTCGACCAATCTGCAGATCCCGCTGTTGACGTTTTCGGCGAGCTGGCTCGCCTCCCCCGACACCGTCGCGGTCGAACGGGTGGCCGAACTCGCCGCCTCGCTCGCGCGGGGCGGTGTCGTTGTTGACGCGCCGCCATCGCCGCGTCATTGAAGCGGAGAACACTCCTGAAGACCGGGACGGCTGAATGACCAAGATCGCATCCAACCTGCAAATCGACTCCGCCCGGCTGTGGGACACCATTCACGAAACCGCCAAATTCGGCGCGACGCCAAAGGGCGGCGTGCGGCGGCTGACGCTCGGGCCTGAAGACAAGCAGGTGCGCGACTGGTTCCGCAAAGCCTGCGAGGCCGCAGGCCTCGAAGTGCATGTCGATACGCTGGGCTCGATGTTCGGCCTGCGCAAGGGCCGCGACATGTCGAAGGCGCCGGTCGGCCTCGGTTCCCATCTCGATACCCAGCCGACCGGCGGCAAGTACGACGGCGTGCTCGGCACGCTGGCGGCGCTGGAGGTGGTCCGCACGCTCAACGATGCCGGCATCGAGACCGAGACGCCGATCTGCATCTGCAACTGGACCAACGAGGAAGGCTCGCGGTTTGCGCCCGCGATGATGGCCTCCGCCGCCTATGTCGGCGACTTCACCACCGACGACATTTTGTCGCGCAGGGATGCCGACGGCGTCACCGTGGGCGAAGCGCTCGACAGCATCGGCTATCGCGGCGAGAGCCCCGTAGGCCGGCAGAAATTCTCTGGCTTCGTCGAGTTGCACATCGAGCAGGGCCCGATCCTCGAAGCCGAGAACAAGACCATCGGCGTGGTCGATTCCGGCCAGGGCGTGCTGTGGTACGACGGCAAGATCACCGGCTTCGAGAGCCATGCCGGCTCGACGCCGATGCCGCTGCGCCGCGACGCGCTGGCGACGCTTTCGGAAATCGTGCTGGCGATGGAGGCTGCCGCCAGGAAGCACGGACCGAAGGCGGTCGGCACCATTGGTGAAGCCGTGATCGCCAACCCCTCGCGCAACGTCATTCCCGGCGAAATCGCCTTCACCGTGGATTGCCGCAGCGCCGATGCCGGCATCATGGACGCGCTCGACAAGGATTTACGCGCCGCGATCGCCGAGATCGCCGCCCGGCGCAAGGTCGACGTCAAGCTCGACCTGGTCTGGCGCAAGCCGCCGACCCATTTCGATCCCAAGCTGGTGGACGCCGTCGAGAATGCCGCGAAGATGCTTGGGCTTTCGCATCGCCGCATCACCTCCGGCGCCGGACACGACGCCTGCAACCTCAACACGGTAATGCCCGCAGCGATGGTGTTCGTGCCCTGCAAGGACGGCATCAGCCACAACGAGCTCGAGGACGCCACGCAAGCCGATTGCGCGGCGGGCGCCAACGTCTTGATGCATACCGTGCTGGCGCTGGCCGGCGTCGCATCCTGATAATTTAGTAACGAGGGGGAAAGCCATGCGCGGAGTATTCGTCGACGCCAATGAATCGCTGGCCGTGATCTTCGAGCGGCTGGAGAAGCCGGGCGATCCCAAGGTGCGGGTCAACCTGAACCCCGATATCACCTCGGATCAATACCCCGAGATACTCGACGGCGCCGAGATCGCGATCGTCGACCACACCGCGCTGCCGACCGATGTCGCCAAAAAATGCAAGGGGCTGAAGCACGTCGTGTTTCTCGGCACCGGCGCGCGCAGCTACATGAACCCGGAAGAGCTTAGCCAGCTCGGGATCGAGGTGCACCTGATCAAGGGCTATGGCGACACGGCGGTAGCCGAATGCGCGATTGCGCTGATGTGGGAGGGCGCGCGCGGGCTCGCCAAGATGGACCGCGGGATCCGCGCCGGCAACTGGCTGCGCGACGACGGCATGCAACTGACCGGCAAGACGCTGGGCCTGATCGGCTTCGGCGGCATCGCGGCTGAAGTCGCGCGCATCGCGCTCGGCTCAGGCATGCGGGTCGTCGCCTGGAACCGGTCGCCGAAGAAACATCCGAAGGTCGAATTCGTCGATCTCGACGAATTGCTCACCGAAAGCGACATCGTCTCGATCCACCTGCTGCTCAACGACGAGACGCGCGGGCTGATCTCGGCCGCCTGCATCGAGGCCATGAAGCCCGGCGTCATCCTGGTCAATACCGCACGCGGCGCGATCGTCGATGAAAACGCGATGATCGAGGCACTGAAGTCGGGCCATATCCGCCATGCCGGGCTCGATGTCTTCAACGTCGAGCCACTGCCGGCGGATCATCCGCTCACGAAGCTGGAAAACGTGACGCTGTCGGCGCATTCGGCGTTCCGCACGCCCGAGGCGAGCGAGAATTTGCTGCGGGCGGCGTGGGAGCATTGCCGAAGGATATCGAAGGGGAAGTAACCGCTTCGATTCTTCCTTCTCCCCTCCCGCCGGATAACTGCTGTTGCCGGCGCCGCTGCCGCCCGCTTGCCAAGCAACGATCGCAACGGCGACAAGGGGAGAAGGCAAGAAGAAGCCTCCGCTGCAACACACGCCGCCCTCATCCTGAGGAGCCGCGAAGCGGCGTCTCGAAGGATGGGCCGCGGGAGAGATCGGGCCTCATGGTTCGAGACGGCGCTGCGCGCCTCCTCACCATGAGGGTCTGACTTACTCCACCATGTCAGCGACCGCCTTCCCGCAGGCCGTCGTGTCGGCATTGCCACCAAGATCCCGCGTGCGCAGCGTGCGTTCGCCGAGCGTGCGTTCGATGGCACCGACGATGGAGGCTGCTGCCTGCTTCTCGCCGAGATGCTCCAGCATCATCGCGCCCGACCAGATCATGCCGATCGGGTTGGCGATGCCCTGGCCTGCGATATCGGGCGCCGAACCGTGCACCGGTTCGAACACCGACGGGAAGTTGCCCTCCGGATTGATGTTGCCCGACGGCGCGATGCCGATGGTGCCGGTGCAGGCCGGGCCGAGATCAGAGAGGATATCGCCGAACAGGTTGGAGCCGACCACCACGTCGAACCAGTCCGGATGCAGGACGAAGTTCGCGGTGAGAATATCGATGTGGTACTTGTCCCACTTCACTTTCGGAAAATTCTTCGCCATCGCCTCCACGCGCTCGTCCCAATAGGGCATCGTGATCGAGATGCCGTTGGACTTGGTCGCCGAGGTCAAATGCTTCTTCGGCCGCGATTGCGCCAGTTCGAACGCGAACTTTAAAATGCGATCGACGCCGACCCGCGTCATCACCGTCTGCTGCGTGACGAATTCGCGGTCGGTGTCCGGAAACATCCGCCCGCCGACGGAAGAATATTCACCCTCGGTATTCTCGCGCACCACCCAGAAATCGATATCGCCGGGCTTGCGGTTGGCCAGCGGCGACGGCACGCCGGGCATCAGCCGCACCGGGCGCAGGTTGACGTACTGGTCGAACTCGCGCCGGAATTTTATGAGCGAGCCCCACAGGGAGATGTGATCCGGGATCTTCGCGGGCCAGCCGACCGCGCCGAAATAGATCGCGTCATGCTTGCCGATTTGCCCCTTCCAGTCCTCCGGCATCATCTCGCCGTGCTTTTCGTAATAGTCCCAGGACGCGAAGTCGAAATGATCGAAATGCACGGCGACGCCATGTTTTTTCGCCGCCGCCTCCAGCACGCGCAGGCCCTCGGGCACAACTTCCTTGCCGATGCCATCGCCGGGAATGACCGCGATCCGATACTGCTTTTTGGCGCTCATCGAGAGGTTCCTTGTTATCCTTGCCGGGCCGCTAATGCCGCTTATTTGATTGCCTTGCAATGGACCAAAGCTGCCGGTTACGCAACGCTGCACTGCAATGTTGACCGCCACGCCGCTCCAAGCCTAACAATTTCGCCGACCTCTATTCCGCCTCCCCTCACTCAGCGAGCAATTCCATGGATCTGCATCTGCGCGGCAAGCGCGTCCTGATTACCGGCGCCTCCAAGGGCATTGGCGCGGCCGCGGCTGAAGCCTTCGCCGAGGAAGGTTGCGACGTCATGCTGGCCGCCCGCAACGGCGAACAGTTGAAAGCGCTGGCCGAGCGGCTGCGCTCCGCGCACCAGATCGGCGCGACCACCCATGTCGTGGACCTGCGCAAGCCCGAGGACCTCGCCAGACTAGCGAAGGAGGCCGCCGACATCGACATCCTCGTCAACAATGCCGGCGATATCCCGGGCGGTTCGATCGACAAGATCGACGAGGCGACCTGGCGGCACGCCTGGGAACTGAAGGTGTTCGGCTACATCAACCTCACCCGCGCGATCTACGCGCAGATGAAGG
>DATCXE010000683.1:0-2494 GCA_036565985.1 Bradyrhizobium sp. | reverse complement strand
GAGCAGGTCCATCGCCTGCTGATGGCGCGTGGCGACATCATCGACCGGCTGATCCAGGTGAAGCAGACCCAGGAGGTCGGCTCCGCGTTCCGGCCCGCGCGCGAGGCCAGCATGATGCGCGAACTGGTCCGGCGTCATCGCGGCATCCTCCCGCTCGACACCATCGAGAGCATCTGGCGCGTCATCATCTCGACCTTCACCTATGTGCAGGCGCCGTTCTCGGTGCATGCGGACGTATCCGTCGGCGAGCCCGCGATGCGGGATTCGGCGCGGTTTCACTTCGGCTTCGTCGTGCCCTACGTGGCGCATTTCAGCGCGCAGGCGGCCGTCGAGTCGGTGGCGAAATCGAAGGGCGACCTGGCGCTGGTCTCGGCGATCTCCAGCCGCACACCGTGGTGGAATCTGCTCGAGGCGGAAGGCGCGCCGAAGATCATCGCCCGGCTGCCGTTCCTCGAACGCGCCGATCATCCGGCAGCGCTCCCGGTGTTCGTGATCTCGCGGGTCGCCGACGATGCCATGGTGACGGAAGTCCAGACATGGAGCGTCCGCGTCTCCGGCTGGAACGCCGATACTGCGCGGGCGCTGGCGCCGCTGGCCGAGATCGTCGCCGTGCCCGACACCGCCTTCGACGGCGCGGCGTTATTGGTATCGGACGCGGGCACCGGCTTCGAGAAGATCAAGATGGCCCTGATCCGGGCCGGCGCATCGGTGCGCTCTTCGGCCCTCGTCGGCAGCCACGCAACGCGCTATACGGTGCCCCCTACCGGGTCGGCCAGGTCTTGAACCAAGGCTTAGGCCCGCCCGATATTCCGGAGTTGAAGATGTCCCGCCCCGTGCCGAATCCCGGCATTCTCGATATTGCGCCCTACACGCCCGGCAAGACCCCGGTGCCGGAGCCGGGCCGCAAGGTGTTCAAGCTGTCTGCCAACGAGACCCCGTTCGGACCGTCGCCGAAGGCAAAGGAAGCCTACACGAAGGCGGCCGCGCATCTGGAGGACTATCCGGAAGGGACCTCAAAGGTGCTGCGCGAGGCGATCGGCCGTGCCTACGGGCTCGATCCCAACCGCATCATCTGCGGCGCCGGCTCGGACGAAATCCTCAATTTGCTGGCACACACCTATCTGAGCCATGGCGACGAGGCGATCTCCACCGCCCACGGATTTCTGGTGTACCCGATCGCCACCATGGCGAACGGCGCCAAAAACGTCGTCGCGCCCGAGACCAACTTCACCGCCGATGTCGATGCGATCCTGGCGCGCGTCACGCCGAAGACCAAGCTGGTGTGGCTGGCCAACCCGAACAACCCGACCGGAACATACGTGCCGTTCGACGAGGTCAAGCGGCTGCACGCGAGCCTGCCCTCGCATGTGCTGCTGGTGCTCGACGCGGCCTATTCCGACTACGTGTCGCGCAACGATTACGAGCTTGGGCTCGAACTGGTGGCGACCACCGAAAACACCGTGATGACGCACACGTTCTCCAAGATTCACGGGCTGGCGGCGTTGCGGATCGGCTGGATGTTCGGCCCCGCGAATATCATTGACGCCGTCAACCGGATCCGCGGGCCGTTCAACGTCTCGACGCCCGCAATGCTGGCGGCGGTGGCTGCGATCGAGGACGCCGCGCATATCCAGATGTCGAAGGCCTTCACCGAAAAGTGGCGCAACTGGCTGACGGAGGAGATCGGCAAGCTCGGGCTCAAGGTCACACCCAGCGTGGCGAACTTCGTACTGATCCACTTCCCGCAGGAAAAGGGCAAGACCTCCGCCGACGCCGACGCGTTCCTCACCAAACGTGGCCTGGTGCTGCGCGCGCTCAACAATTACGGCCTGCCGCATTCGCTGCGCATGACGATCGGCACCGAAGAGGCCAATCGTCTCGTCGTCGACGGGCTGCGCGACTTCATGGCCGCCACGTGAGCACGGCGCCGATTTTCCGACGGATCGCGCTGATCGGCTTCGGCCTGATCGGCGGCTCGATCGCGCGCGCCGCACGGGCCCAGGGGCTCGCCGGCGAAATCGTCACCACCGCGCGCTCGGAGAAGACCCGTGCGCGGGTTGCCGAACTCGGCATCGTCGATCGCGTGCTGGAGAGCAATGCGGAAGCGGTGCAGGACGCCGATCTCGTGATCCTCTGCATCCCGGTCGGCGCCTGCGGTCCGGTGGCCCAGGAGATCGCGCCGTTCCTGAAGCCAGGCGCGATCGTTTCCGACGTCGGCTCGGTCAAGGGCGCCATCGTCCGCGAAATGGCGCCGCATCTGCCGCAGGGCGTTCATTTCGTTCCGGCCCATCCGGTTGCCGGCACCGAACATTCGGGGCCCGATTCGGGCTTCGCCGAACTCTTCATCAACCGCTGGTGCATTCTTACGCCCCCCGACGGCACAGATCCCGCAGCCGTCGAGGCACTGCGGGCGTTCTGGGCCGCGCTCGGCGCCAGGGTCGAGATCATGACGCCCGATCACCACGACCTGGTGCTGGCGATCACGACTCATCTG
>DATCXE010000655.1:0-2489 GCA_036565985.1 Bradyrhizobium sp. | reverse complement strand
AAGCAGTGATAGAGCGGCACGGGAATGCAGATGCGATCCTGCTCGGTCAGGCGCATCGCGCGGCCGACGAAATAGCCGTTGTTGAGGATGTTGTGATGCGTCAGCGTCACGCCCTTCGGCGAGCCCGTGGTGCCGCTGGTGAATTGGATATTCACCGCATCGTCGAACTGCAGCGCCTTGCCAAGTTCGGCAAGCTGTTCGCGGTGCCGCGCGGCGCCCATCTGCGATACATCCTCGAAGGCGATGGTGCCGGCAGATTTCGGGCCGCCGATCTGGATCACCGCGCGCAGTTGCGGCAGCCGTGCCGACTGCAATTCGCCGGCTCGCGATGTCGCAAGCTCCGGCAGCAGCGTGTTCAGCATCTCCATGTAGTTGGAGGTCTTGAATGCGGTCGCGGTGACGATCGCGGCGCAGCCGACTTTCGCCAGCGCGAATTCGAGCTCGCTCAGGCGGTACGCGGGATTGATGGTGACGAGAATGAGTCCCGCCTTTGCGGCGGCGAATTGCGTCAGCGTCCATTCCGGCCGGTTCAGCGACCACACCCCGATCCGCGCGCCGCGTTCGAGCCCAAGCGCAAGAAACCCCGCCGCCAGCGCGTCGACGCGCTCGGCAAATTCCTTCCATGTCCAGCGCACGTCATGGCTGGGCGAAACCAGCGCCTCGCGATCGCCCCATCGTTGCGCGGCTTGATCGAGGCAGCGCCCGATCGTGTCGCCAAGCAGCGGCGCGTCGGATGTGCCGCAGACGTAGCTATCGATGGTGTCGGTCAAGATAGGTTCTCCCGGTGTCAAGAACGCATGCTGCGGAATCGCTGCGCTATATTCGCGTCGTCATTGCGAGCGAAGCGAAGCAATCCATCGCACCACAAAAAGGGAGGAATGGATTGCTTCGTCGCTAGCGCTCCTCGCAATGACGGTCTGTGACAGAGGCGCCTCAAGCCGCCTTCTGCCCGGCATCGAGCCCGGCATAAACCCCGCGCTCGAACCCTGCAAAGGCTTCCAGCGCCTTGCCGTCGACGAACGGCAACAGCTGCATCAGGATCACGCCGGCGACGTTGCGGGCCGGATCGATCCAGAAATAGGTGTTGGCGAGGCCGGCCCAGGCGAGGCTGCCGGCGCTGCGGCCTTCCGCCGTCTTGGCGCTGGTGATCAGGAACGAGAGCCCCCACTTCTTGACGATGTCCGGATAGAGATCGACATCGTTGGTGTACATGGGCGCCATCGTCGGCATTTTGCCGATGGTGAGATCGCCGATGTGGTTCTGGCCCATCAGCGCGACCGTCTCGGGCTTCAGCAGCTGGTTGCCGTTGCCGCGGCCCTTGTTGAGGATCATCTGGGTGAACTTGATGTAGTCGGCCGCCGTGCCGTAAAGGCCGCCGCCGCCCATGTGGAATTCCGGATTCTGTTCGAGCTCGAACGGGATCGGCGCCAGCGATCCATCCTCGCCGCGCGAATGCATACCGACCAGCCGCTGGCGCTGGGAGTCCGTGATTTTGAAGCCGGTGTCATTCATGCCGAGGGGGGCGAACATGTTATCGCGCAGGTAGGCGTCGAGCCGCTTGCCGCTCGCGGCTTCCACCGCTTTGCCGACGAAATCGATGTTGATGCCATATTCCCAGCGCGTGCCGGGATCGGACATGATCGGCCCCTTCAGCGCAGCGTTCAGGCAGGAGAAGATGTTCGGGGTTCCGGTCTTCTCCTGGTATTTGCCCATGTCGCCGTTCCACACGTCGTAGCAGTAGCCGGCGGTGTGGGTCATGAGATGACGCAGCGTGATCGGCTTCGTGGCGGCACGCAGCTTTGGCTCGCCGCTGGCGTCAAAACCTTCCAGCACCTGCGGGTTGGCGAGGTCGGGCAGCAGCTTGCCGATCGGCTCATCCAGCGAAAGCTTGCCCTGCTCGACCAGCTGCATGCCGGCGGCGCACGTAATCGCCTTGGTCATGGAGGCGATCCAGAACACGCTGTCCGCGGTCATGGCGTCATCCTTGCCGAGGTCGCGCTTGCCGAACGCGCCTTGATAAATCACCTCGTTGCCGGTCGCCGCAATCGCGACCACGCCGGGAATCTCCTTGGCCTCGCATTTCTGACGCAGAACCTGATCGATCTGGGCTTTGCTTTGCATGGGTCACCTCCCGCTGATTTTTTTGGAGTGGAACCATCTTCCCCCCGCCGCCGCGATCCCGCAAGCGTTCGGGGAATGCCCGCCGACAATGTCGCAGTCTCGTGATGGGTAACGGGTGCGGGACACAAAACTGCAACACCTGGCCGCAATCCGCAGTGGATGTGGCCGTATCGCCGTGACCGGCTTAACCATCCACGATATCGTGATTTGGCCACGATTCCCGAAGTCGTATTTTTTCAGTAATGCGTTCTGATTCCAGCAGAAACGTTGCTCGTAGGCTGGACGAATTGACCAGAAATAGCCGCATTTCCAACGTTGCGAGGCCTGACGCGATGATTTCGACCTGGAGTGAATGGAAGCGATATCCC
>DATCXE010000063.1:0-7845 GCA_036565985.1 Bradyrhizobium sp. | reverse complement strand
GGCCAGCGTCAGCAACAGATCGACGTCACGGCTGTCACGGAACGTGTGCACGCCGGCAAGGTCGGCGCCGGGCACGTTCAGCCGCAGCGGCGACGAGCCGGTGGTCAGCACCAGCTTCGAAAACGGAACGCTCGCTTCGTTCGCAATCTTCAGTTCGCGGCGGCCGACATCGATCTCGGTGGCAATGCAGCCGTATTTCAGTGTGACACCGCGATCGCGCCACCACGAGGCCGGCCGGATTTCGATATCCTGCGAGGTGGTCTCACCGGCCAGCACCGACGACAGCAGCACGCGGTTATAGGCGAGCCGGGGCTCGTCGCCGATCACCGCGATGGCGTAGCGGCCCAATGCCACCTTGGCCAGTTCGTCGACCAGACGCGCAGCGGCCATGCCGTTGCCGACGATCACCAGCGGCTCGCTCATCGCGTATCCTCACTCGGCGGCCTGGGTGCCGCCGTAGGCTTCCGAGATCATGTAGCCGGACAGCGTGCTGTAGGCCGCAGTCCAGGCATCGGCGACGTCGGCTGTCCAGGCATCGCCAAGTCCTTTTTCGAGGGTCCACAACAGGGCACCGCCGACAACCGGATAGTGCTCCGGCCTGGCGCCGTAATTGACATGACGTTTGGCAAGCGCGCTGGCGGCGGGCAACACCGCCCCGAGATTGCCGAGCCCGTTGACCACGGCAGCGAGGGTTCCCATCAACTTTTTGCGCTGTTCTGTCATGTCGGCCGGAAACATCGCCTTGACCGCAGGGGCGACCTCGAACAGGCGGTCGTAGAACAGCACGGCGGCCTGTTCGGAAATCGGGGCGACCTTGGCGAAACTCCGCTGCACGAGACTGACTTGCTCAGGTGTCATGTTGTTCTCCTGCCTCTTCCAGAGCCCACCGCAACCCGGGCGGGCCGATAAGACTACGCCGCTTCGACGAAGCGATGCCGCTCGTAGAGGAACTCGAGCACGCGCTGCCGGCACTTGAGGTAGCCGGGGTTGGTCGCGAGTTCGAGCCGCTTGCGCGGCCGCGCCAGCGGCACTTCCAGCACTTCGCCGATCCGCGCGCTCGGCCCGTTGGTCATCATCACGATGCGGTCCGACAGCAGCACGGCCTCATCGACGTCGTGGGTGATCATCAGGATGGTGTTGCCGAGCTTTTGGTGCAGCGCCATCACCGAGTCCTGCAGATGCGCGCGGGTCAGTGCGTCGAGCGCGCCGAAGGGCTCGTCCAGCAAAAGCACCTTCGGCTCCATCGCCAGCGCCCGCGCGATACCGACGCGCTGTTTCATGCCGCCGGAAATTTCGCTGGGACGCTTGTCCTTGGCATGCGCCATCTGCACCAGGTTGAGATTGTGCATCACCCAGGCGGCGCGCTCGGCGCGGGTCTTGGTCGACGAAAACACCTTGTCGACCCCGAGTTTGACGTTTTCGTACACCGTCAGCCACGGCAGCAGGCTGTGGTTCTGGAACACCACCGCGCGATCCGGCCCCGGCGAATTGACCTCGCGGTTCTCCAGCAGCACGCAGCCGGTGGTGCAGTCGGTGAGACCGGCAACGATGTTGAGCAGCGTTGACTTGCCGCAACCGGAATGGCCGATGATCGAGACGTATTCGCCCTTGTCGATCGTCAGGTTGATTTCCTTCAGCACCTCGGTCGTCGCATTGCCGCGGGTGAAGGTCTTGTCGATGTGATCGAGTTTCAGATAAGCCTGCATGATGTTTCCCCTCAGCTCACGGACGTGCCGTGGGTCACGACCTTGCCCAGCCCCGCGATCAGGCGGTCGAGCACGAAGCCGATGATGCCCACATAGAACAGCGCCAGGATGATTTCGCTGATGTGCGAGGAGTTCCAGGCGTCCCAGATGAAGAAGCCGATGCCGACGCCGCCGATCAGCATCTCCGCCGCCACGATCGCAAGCCACGACAGACCGATGCCGATCCGAAGACCCGTGAAGATGTAGGGCGCCGCCGCCGGGATCATGATCTTGGAGAAGAACTCCAGCGGATTGAGCTGCACCACGGCCGCGACATTGCGATAGTCCTGCGGAATGTTGCGGATGCCGACCGCGGTGTTGATGATGATCGGCCAGATCGAGGTGATGAAGATGACGAAGATCGCCGACGGCTGGCCGTCACGGAACGCGGCGAGCGACAGCGGCAGCCATGCCAGCGGCGGAATGGTGCGCAGGACTTGAAAGATCGGATCGAGCCCACGCATCGCCCAGACCGACTGTCCGACCAGCGTACCGAGCGCGATGCCGGCGATGGCCGCCAGCGAATAGCCGAGCGCCACGCGCTGCAAGCTCGCCGACAAGTGCCAGAACAGGCCCTTGTCGATACCGCCGCGATCGAAGAACGGATCGAAGATCAGCTCCCTGGTATCCGCGAAGACCCGCGACGGCGGCGGCAGGGTCGAGCCGGCACGACGGCAGACCAGTTCCCAAAACAGGAGCAGCAGCGCGATGACGATGAGCGGCGGCACGACGCGCACTGCAGCCTCCCTCGCCATCTTGGTGTACTTCTCGGTACGTGACGTCAGCTTCGGCCTCATCGTCACCACCGGTGCAGCCGTCGTCGGCGAGGTGACCGGGATTGCCACCGCCGTGGCTTCGGTTTTCATCGCATGCATCGACATTGAAATTGTATCTCCGCGTTTCAATGAGCGGGCCGCGCGAAACGCGCGCGTGGCCCGATTCGGATCAGACCTCGACACGCTTGATGGAAAGCGACTTCAGATACGCAGCCGGATTTTCGGGATCGAACACCTTGCCGTCGAAGAACGTCTCCTTGCCGCGCGAGGTCGACGTCGGGATATCCGCGGCGGCAACGCCGAGCTCCTTGGCGGCATCCTTCCAGAGGTCTTCACGGTTCACCTTTTCGATCAGCGCCTTGCTGTCGAAGCCGGGTTCGTATTTGCCCCAGCGGATATCCTCGGTCATGAACCAGAGGTCATGGCTCTTGAAGGGATAGGACGCCTGATCGGTCCAGAACCGCATGATGTGCGGTGAGTTTTCGACCACCTTGCCGGGAATGCCGTAGTCGAACTTGCCCTTGACGCGATCGGTGACGTCGTCGACCGGGCAGTTGATCCATTGCCGCTTGGCGCAGATGGCTGCGACTTCATCGCGGTTCTCGGGCTTCTCGCACCACTGCTGGGCCTCCATCACGGCCATCAGCAGCGCCTTTGCGGCCTTCGGATATTTGTCGACATAGGCGGCGCGCATGCCGAAGGACTTTTCCGGATGCTTGTTCCAGAGTTCGCCCGTCGTGATCGCGGTGTAGCCGATATTCTGATGAATGAGCTGCAAATTCCACGGCTCGCATACACAGAAGCAGTCCATGGTGCCAACCTTCATGTTGGCAACCATCTGCGGCGGCGGCACCACGATGGTTTCGATGTCCTTGTCCGGATCGATGCCGCCCGCGGCGAGCCAATAGCGGATCCACAAATCGTGGGTGCCGCCCGGAAAGGTCATGGCAGCCTTGACCGCCTTGCCTGATGCCTTCTTCTTTTCGAGCGCAACCTTGAACGGAGCTGTGTCGACGCCGACCTTGACGCTCTCATATTCCTTGGCGACCGAAATGCATTGCCCGTTCAGATTGAGCCGCGCCAGGATGTACATCGGCGTGGGCTGATTGTTCTGCGTCACCTTGCCGGACGAGATCAGGTACGGCATCGGTGTCAGGATATGCGCGCCGTCGATGCCGTTGCCCTCTGAGCCGAGCACGAGGTTGTCGCGCGTCGTGCCCCAGGAAGCCTGCTTCTGTACTTCGACATCCGGCATGCCGTATTTGGCGAAGATCCCCTTCTCCTTGGCGACGAACAGCGGCGAGGCGTCAGTCAGCGCGATGAAGCCGAGCTTGGCCGCCTTCACTTCCGGCCCCGCGCCTTGTGCAAACGCGCCGGCGGGGAAATTCAGCTTGGCGGCGGCAAGCAGCGCCGCCGTACCACCGGTCGCCTTCAGGAGCTGACGGCGGCTGAAACCGCGTGAGGTGGGCTTGGTGGGCTTCGTCATGGGTATCGCTGTCCTTTGCGTCTGATCGAGTGCGTCCGGCCCGTCCGTTTGGTGTCACCGCGCAGGGCACGGAGAGGCGCGTTCCAGGGAGGCCCCGGAATGGCGGCGTCACAATTCGGATGATTGGTCTCGAGGGACGGCTACAATGGCGTCGGCACAAGCTATTCAAGCTTCGTGCCAAGCCTACCGCAGTGCGATAATATTATTACTTTCAATATATTACACGTTCGATGTGGCGAACCGGCGCGCCGCATCGGAGCTGTTATTCGCATTCTAAATTTGCGATTCGCCCAATCCTTGTGCGCCGCACAAGAATTAGGCGGATCGAAAAATCGGCGTCCTAGGCGTCTTCGCCCGCCTTCGCCATCATCGGTTTCGGGGCGTTTCCTTCGCCCGGTTTCATCCGGAATTCATAGGTCATGAGGTGCCAGGGCTCATCGGCAGGCTTGCCATCCGGCATCGACGGATCGCTGCGTTTTTCGACCCTGGCCACCAGTTCGTCCTTGACCCCGAACACCACGTCGGAATCGAGGTACTTGTCGCCATCGATGAAGACGTGGGTGATCAGCGGCTGGTAGCCGGGCGCATCCACCAGGAAATGCACGTGGGCGGGCCGCATCGCGTGACGGCGTGTCTGGATGATCATTTCGCCGACCGGGCCGTCGGTCGGGATCGGATAGCTGCACGGCAGGATGGTGCGGAAGAAGAAGCGGCCATCGGCGTCGGTGATGAAGCGCGCCCGCGACGAAGGCCCCTGCGTCGTATAGGTCGGCTTCTGGGAGTCATAAAAGCCGTCATCATCGGCATGCCAGACGTCCACCGGCACGCCTGCCAGCGGCTTGCCCTTGAGGTCGGTGACGCGGCTCTGCACGAACATCCGTTCCCCGGTCAGATTGGCCGAGATATCGGTGCCGTGCGGCCTTACCTTGTGTTCGCCGACATAGAATGGACCGAGCACGGTGGTCTCGGTGGCGCCGCCGCGCTCGCGGTGGTTCACGGCATCGACCAGCATCGATACGCCAAGCACGTCGGAAAGCAGGATGAACTCCTGCCGGATCGGGGTGCACTTCTGTCCGGTCCGGGTCAGGAAATCGATCGCATATTCCCATTCCTCGAAGGTGAGATCGGTCTTGCTGACATAGTCGTGCAGCGATTTCACCAACTCCTGCAGCAGGAATTTGGCGCGCGGATTTGGCGTGTCGTCGAAGCTGCGGATCACGGCGGCGGTCAGCTCGGTCTCGTTGAATTGGGGCATCTTTTTCTGTCCTGCGGGATACGCGGTGGGTGCGGTCAGCGTATACCACCGCCCCGCCATCGGTAAGCGCGGCCTGTTGGATTGGGACACACTTTTCGGCTATCAAAGCCGCCACATCCAGCCGGAGAAGCGCCCCGATGTTAGCCCCTACCCCCGCCTCGCCCGAATCCGCCGGAATGTCCAAGACGGCGCTCGATCGGCTCGAAAATCACCTGAAACAGCGCTACGTCGATGCCGGCCGCTTTCCCGGGACGCAGCTCCTGGTCTATCGCCGCGGCAAGATCGTACACTCGACTGTGCAGGGCTTTGCCGACCTCGAGCGCAAGGTGCCGGTCAAGGACGATACCATCTTTCGCATCTATTCGATGACCAAGCCGCTCACCAGCGTGGCCTTCATGATGCTGGTCGAGGAAGGCCGCGTCGCGCTCGACGAGCCCGTCCACAAATACATTCCGGAATGGAAGAACCTCGGCGTATTCCTCGCCGGCACTAATCCGGCGTTTCTGACCCGCCCGCCGACCCGGCCGATGCAGATCGTCGACCTGCTGCGGCATACTTCGGGCCTCACCTATGGCTTCCAGCAGCGCTCGAACGTCGACGCCGCCTATCGCGACAACCAGATCGGCGAAGTCATCAAGGCCGGCACGCTGCAAACCATGATCGACGACCTCGCGAAAATCCCGCTGGAGTTTTCGCCCGGCGAAGCCTGGAACTACTCCGTCGCCACCGACGTGGTCGGCTACCTCGTCGGCAAGATCAGCGGCAGGCCGTTCGAGCAGTTTCTCAAGGAACGGATCCTCGATCCGCTCGGCATGAACGACACCGGTTTCTTCGTGCCAAAGGACAAGGCGCATCGCTTCGCAGCGTGCTATTCGGCCGACCCGCAAGGCGGCTTCAATCCGCTCGCCGCCGAGCGCAAGGGCACGCTGACGCTGCAGGACGACCCGACGACGAGTTCGTTCCTGTCGCCGCCTTCGTTCATCTCCGGTGGCGGCGGGCTGTGCTCGACCGTGGCTGATTACCTCACCTTCTGTCGGGCGCTGCTCAATGGCGGCGAACTCGACGGCGTCAGGCTATTGGGTCCGAAGACGCTGAAGCTGATGACGTCGAACCACCTTCCCGGCGGGGTCGACCTGCCGGTGATGTCGCGCTCGATGTTCTCGGAAGCCGCCTATAACGGCATCGGATTTGGGCTCGGCTTTGCCGTCACCATGAACCCCGCGCAAACGCTGATCGCCGGCAGCCCCGGCGAATTCAACTGGGGCGGTGCGGCGACGACCTCATTCTTCATCGACCCGGCGGAAGAACTGATCACGATCTTCATGACGCAGGTGTTGCCGTCGAGCGCCTATCCGCTGCGGCGCGAGCTGCGCACCATGGTGTACGCCGCCATCACCGACAGCAATCTCTGAGCGCAACCACTCCGGATTCCGCGGCAGCCCGTCGTGGAAGCCGGCAGGTTCCCGAACCGGCTTGTCCATATCCTTCCAATATCCTTGGCGGAATTCGGTCGCTTCTCCTATGCTTGCGACAATTGGGCGCCGATCCGGGATCCTCGTTGCCAAGACTTTCACTGCCAGTACGTCTCGTCCTGCTGGTTGCGGGAACCACGCTGCCGCTGATCCTTTTTGCGGCCGGCATCGTTTTGCAAAATTACCGGCAGGATCGCCAGAACGCGACGCAGCGGGTGCTCGAAACCGTGCACAGCATCCGCCTCGTGCTCGATGCGGAGCTGCAGCGGATGACCGGCGCGCTGCAGGTGCTGGCGCTCACCAACGCGTTGCGTGACCACGATTTCGAGAGCTTCCGCCGGATTGCGCGAGGGTTCCTGGAACAGTACGGCGAAGGCGGGGTCATTCTGGTCGCGGACCGCGAAGGCCGACAGGTGTTCTCATCGCTCACGTCAGACACCGCAAGCCTGCCGCCACGCAATAACCTCTCCATCGTGAAGAAGGTTTTCGAAGAAAGGAAGCCGGTCTATTCCAACCTGTTCTTCGGGGCCGTCAAGCAACGGCAGATCGTGACGGTCGAAGTGCCCCTCATTCGCGATGGAGAAGTCCTCTACGACATCTCCTTCAGTCCGCCTATCGAGATGTTCCAATCCATGATCGAGCAGCGGCGTCCGGGCAAGGACTGGACCATCTCGATCTTCGATGGCGAAGGCATCAACTTCGCCCGCGTACCCAATCCGCAGGATACGATCGGGCAAAAGGCCTCGCCTTCCCTCTATGCGGCGATGTTCGGGGCATCCGAAGCGACCTTCGCGACAGTGTCGCTCGAAGGCGTGCCGCTGATCACAAGCGTATCGCGATCCACCCTCACCGGCTGGACGGTCGCTGCCGGGATCGCGGAGAGTTCGTTGGTGGCGCCGCTATGGCGCAGCCTCGCGATAACGAGCGTAATGGGCGGCATTCTCCTGCTGGTCGGCCTCGCCTTTGCGGTGCGGATGGCGACGCAGATCGCGCGCGGCGAAATGCTCCACAGCCTGCTGATCGAGGAACTCAACCACCGCGTCAAGAATACGCTCGCCGTCCTGCAGTCGATCGCCACGCAGACGTTTCGCAGCGCCAGCCGGGCCGAGCG
>DATCXE010000642.1:0-3576 GCA_036565985.1 Bradyrhizobium sp. | reverse complement strand
ATGAAGAACACCACGACATGAACGTTGTGCTTTCGGTCGTCGTTGGCGCGAAGCACCGGGCGTATCATCACCATCGACGCGCCTGTGGTGCCGATCAGACTGGCGAGAACGGTCCCGATGCCGAGCAGCGCCGTATTGGTGATCGGAGCGCCGCGAAGATTGCCGGAAACCACGATTCCGCTGGCTACCGTGAACAGCGCCAGCAGCAGCAGGATGAAGGGGATGTATTCCAGCAGGGCGGTATGCGCCAGCGCGTGCATGGTACCTGTCGGGCCAACGAACAGGGCCATCGGAATCGTGACGAGCGCTGCCCAGAACAGGGCGATCTTGCTGTGATGGTGCTCCCAGAAATGCGGGGCAAGGAGAGGGAACAGCGCAATCGACAGCAGGATGCCGACGAACGGCATGCCCCATGCGAAACCAAGCCTGGCGCCGTCCAGTTCGGCGGCCCATGCTTCCGACGGTAGCGCGGCGGCGAGCGCTACTCCCGAGAGAACGCCGAAAGTACGACGCGCGAGCACGCGGGTGGCGTGGCGCGATGGCAGGGAAATGCGCGCCTGTAAGCCGGTCAAGGGATTTCCCTGGCGAGAGGAACCATTTGAGGGAGGGACGCCGTCAACTGCTATCTCTATACCTTCATTTCAGCGCCTTCATCCAGCCGGCGATCTCGCTGACGGCGACGTTGGCCTGCTGCAGCAGCTTGCCCATGGTGAAGAAGCCGTGGAACTGGCCGGGAAAGTGCCGATACGTCATGGGCACGCCGGCTTCCTTCAACCGCGCGGCGTATTCGTCGCCCTCGTCGCGCAGGGGATCGGCGCCGGCGGTGAGCACATAGGCCGGCGGCAGACCGGCGAGCGTGCTGGCGCGCGCAGGCGAAGCCTTCCAGTGGTCGATGTCGGCCGCGCCGCTGAGATAGTGGTTGCAGAACCATTTGATCACGGAATGGGTGAGAAGAATGCTGGTCTCGGGCTCGCTGTGCGAGGGGTGGTTCATCGCAAAGTCGGTCGCGGGATAGATCAGCACCTGGCCGGCAAGCTTCGGCCCGTCGCCGTCGCGCGCGGCAAGCGCCACGACGGCTGCGAGATTGCCGCCGGCGCTGTCGCCGCCGACCAGCAATTGCGTCGCGTCGACGCCGAGCTGTTTGGCATGGGCGGCAACCCATTTGGTCGCGGTGATGGCGTCGTCGGCGGCGGCGGGGAATTTGTGCTCGGGCGCCAGGCGGTAATCGACGGAGATGACGATCATCTCGCCTTCATGAGCGAGCTTGCGGCAGACCACGTCATGGGAATCGAGATTGCCGATCACCCAGCCGCCGCCATGGAAGAACACGAGGCAGGGCGCGAGGCCGCTGGGCTTGCGCAATTTCTTCGGCGTGTAGATGCGGGCCGGGAGCACGCCATGCGGTGCCGGAATCGAAAGCGGCTTGTCGGATTCCAGTTCGGGCGGCTCGGGATTACTGACGAAGCGGGCGGCCAGATAATATTCGCGGGCTTCCGGCGCGGTAAGTGTCTCATAGGCCGGGCGGCCGGCGTCCTGGAAGGCCTTGTAGACGGCGGCGGCATCGGGATCGAGCGTGACGGGCATGGTGGCGAAGACCTCTTGGAGTTGAGTTGTCATTCCGGTTTCTGGGTTGTCATTCCGGGGCGCGCAGCGAACCCGGAATCTCGAGATTCCGGGTTCGATGCTACGCATCGCCCCGGAATGACGGTTAAACTACTAGGCGGCGATGCGACCGCCATCGACGGTGTAGGCGGAGCCGGAGACGTAGCTCGCCTCGTCGGAGGCCAGGAAGGCCACGATGGAGGCGACTTCGGACGCCTGCCCGAGCCGGCGGGCCGGAATCCGGTCGACAATCCTGTCGTTCGGCGGCGGCTCGTTGCCGGGATTGCGGCCCTGCAGGATCGTGCTCAGCATCCGGCTGTCGATCAGGCCGGGGCAGACGCAATTGACCCGCACGCCGGTGCCGGTGCATTCCCAGGCCGCGCTCTTGGTGAGCCCGATCACCGCGTGCTTGCTGGCGCTGTAGACGGCGATCATCGGCGATCCCATCAGCCCGGCGATCGAGGCGGTGTTGATGATGCTGCCCTTGTTTTGTTTAAGCATCACCGGCAGCACGTGCTTCATGCCGAGAAAGACGCCGACCACGTTGACGTCGAGCACGCGCCGAAAACTCTCCAGCGAATATTCCGGGATCGGCTTGATGTCGCCCTCGATCCCGGCGTTGTTGTAGAAGGCGTCGATGGTGCCGAACCTGTCGACGGCGGCGCGGACATATTCCGCGACCTCGTCCTCCTGCGTGACGTCGGCCGCGACCGCGAGTGCCTGCGCCGAGGCCGGCAGGTCCTTGATGGCGGCCGCAAGATCCGGTTCCCGGCGGTCGACCGCGACGATTCGGGCGCCGCGCTCGGCCAGCAGGCGGATGGTCGCGGTTCCAATGACGCCGGCAGCGCCTGTCACGACGGCAACCCGGCCATCGAGTCGAATTCGATCGGGCATATCTGGGGTTTCCTCTGGCTCCTCCGGTTTATCCCGGATTTTGACGGGTTTCGCGCAAGGCCGTGCGCTAACGGCAGCGACTATTTCATTTGTAAGCGGGGCTGACCAGTAGGGCCCGGCCGGGAGCGGCGGTAGAGCGCACCGGGGAGGGGCGGCAAACCGCCCTTTCCCCGCCGTATTCGGCGTGTTAACCGGGTGTGCCGCGAGCGGCGGATAAGTCTGTACTATGTCGCAAGCCCGATTCGCCTGTTAAAGCCGCGAGATGCTTCGAACCATTGCCCTGACCGGTATTGCGGCCCTGGTGGCCGCCACCTCAATCTCGCTTGCGCCGCCGGCGCACGCGCAGATCGGCAATATCTTTTCCGATCCTCCGCTGCGGCCGCCGGGCGCGATTCCTCGCGGCAATCAGCAGCGCGAGCAGCAATTTCCCGACGACGACGAGGAAGTGCCGGAACTGCCGCGCGGCCGGCTGCTGCCGACCCCGAACCGGCCACCGCCGGGGCAGGGCGCGCCGCCGCCCGGAAGCTTCCAGTCGCAACCGCTCGCGCCTCCGCCCGGATCGCCCGCAGCACCCCAAGGCACCCAGCCGGGCGTTGCGGTTCAGCCGCCGCAGCCCGGCCAGCCGGGCGTCGCCAACGCGCCTCCGCCAGGCAACGCACTGCCGGGCCAACGTCAGCCCAAGAACGTGCCGCAAACGCCGGCGACATTGCAGCCGGGCGACGAGGTCGTGTCCGAGCCGCCGGCCACCAAGATCACCAACAAGAAGGCGAGTTTCTCCGGCCTCGACAAGATCACCGGACGCATCATCAATTTCGACGAGGATATCGGCGAGACCGTGCAGTTCGGCGCGCTCCGCGTCAAAACCAGCGCCTGCTACACGCGGCCGTCCACCGAGGCTGCGAACACCGATGCCTTTGTCGAGGTCGACGAGATCACGCTGCAGGGCGAGGTGAAGCGGATCTTCTCCGGCTGGATGTTTGCTGCAAGTCCCGGCCTGCACGGCGTCGAGCATCCGGTCTACGACATCTGGCTGACCGACTGCAAAGGCCCCGACCAGACCATCGTCAGCGCAGCCCCCGA
>DATCXE010000060.1:0-9023 GCA_036565985.1 Bradyrhizobium sp. | reverse complement strand
GGTTGCCCGCGGTGGCGCCGTTGATGCTGACGCTGACGCTGGACTTGGCGGAGTAGCCGACGGTCGCCTGCAGCGCCTGGGTGGCGACGGACTTGGCGCTGTCGACCAGCTTCTGCAGCGAGGTGATGCCGGTGTTGGCAGACTGCAGCACCTGCACGCCGTTGCCGATGCTGTCGAGCAGGTTGTTGATGTCGCTGGCGCGGTTATCGAGTGCGGCCGCGGTGAAATAGTTGGTGGGGTTATCGAGAGCCGTGTTGACCTTCTTGCCTGTCGACAGACGGTTCTGGGTGGTCGCCAGCAGATCGGCGGTCGACTGCAGCGAGAGGAGGTTCTGGCGAACCGAGGCAGAGAGAACAATACCTGACATAACTCATATCCTTCTGGATGAACACGATTGACGCAACGCCGCAACTTTCACTCGGCGACCGTGCCACACTGGTCCTCTCACGCTACGCATTCGTTAAAGTGCCCATCCGTACAAATACGCGAGGCCAAGAAATCGTTGACTACTGTCATTTATGGTAAACAGAACCTTACCGACGCGCAGTGCTCACGCCCGAGCGGCGCGCGAGCCGACGGCGGAATTGCACGACACCGGTGGAGCGCGACGACGCCTCGACAAGCCGGATGCAATGCGACCGGCGGCAGGGTGCGACAGGTGAATAGCCGCCGCCGACGGGCGCGACCGGCGAACGCCAACTTCACGCTTCTGTGAACCCGCCAACGGCGTCGTCACCCTGCATCGATCCGGCAATTTTCCTTGCCAACGATATGAGCAAGGATCATCCTGTCTTTCGGATCGTACGTGCCAGGCGCCCAGAGGCCGGCTTTGCCCGTAAGGCAGGAGGCTGTTTTGGATTCAGCCCCTCGTTCACCGAATGGATTTTTATCCTCGCTCACGGCGGACGACTTCGAATTGATCCGCCCGCATCTGCGCAGCGCCGACCTCAGCCAGGACATGGCGCTGATCGACGTCGATGAAACGCTCAAGCGCGCCTACCTCCCGCACAGGGGCGTGATCTCACTCGTCGTCAAGCTTGCGCGCGGCGAGCATGTGCAGATTGCAATGGTCGGCCGCGACAGCATCTTCGGCGCGCTCGCGGCGCTCGGCGACGCCGTCGCGCAGAACAGCGCCGAAGTGCTGGTGCCGGGCGTAGCCTCGACGATCGACCTCGACCAGCTGCGTTTCGCCGCCGACCAGAGCGCGACGTTGCGTACCGCGCTGGTACGCCATGGCCTGGCGGTCTACGCCCAGGTCCAGCAGACCGCCGGCTGCAACGCCTCGCACACGGTGGAGTCCCGGCTGGCGCGGTGCCTGCTGCACACCCGCGACCTTTCCGGGAGCGACAAGCTCGTGCTGACCCAGGAATCGATGGCGCAGATGATCGGCGCGCGCCGCAACAGCGTTTCGCTGGTGGCCAACACCCTGCAACAGGCGAACTTCATCCATTACAGTCGCGGACATATCGAGATCACCAATCTGGACGGCCTGATCAAGACGTCCTGCGAGTGCTATGGGATAGTCAAGGCGCAGTACACGAGATTGCTGCATCCGCGCATCCATTGCGCTGCCGCTTGACCCGGTGCCCCAATCGACGACGGCGAAGTTTGACCGCACTGATACGCATCCAATCCCTGTTGCGCCCGGGGATTGCGGCAATCCCCGCAACTCACCGTACAACTACGGTTAAACGTGACATTTCGCAGCGGTTCGGCAGGGTGCGGAATTAACGCGCTGTTCAATGAGCCCTGATAATTGTCACCGTGCTGACGGGTGCGGCTTTTGAACTTCCTTCGCGTGCTACGCGCATTCACCTGTGTTCGGCGACCGGTTATCTGCGCGGAGTGCGGACATGGCTTTTGATTTGTCGATGCCGATCCTGGTGGTCGATGACTACAGCACCATGATCCGCATCATTCGCAACCTTCTTAAGCAGATCGGATTCGAGAACGTCGACGATGCCAGCGATGGATCTGCGGCGCTCGCCAAGATGCAGAGCAAGCGATACGGGCTCGTCATCTCCGACTGGAACATGGAGCCGATGACCGGCTACGAACTGCTCAAGGAAGTCCGCGCCAGCCCTGAATTCTCCAATACGCCCTTCATCATGATCACGGCGGAATCAAAGACCGAGAACGTCATTGCTGCAAAGAAGGCCGGCGTGAACAACTATATTGTCAAGCCGTTCAACGCGGCAACGCTGAAGACCAAGATGGAAGCCGTCTTTCCCGGATAAACCCGGTTGACGCCATGGCGCGCAACGCGCGCCTCAAGGCACACCATTCACATCAAGTCATCCTCGCGGCGTGCAGCCGACCGGCCAGCATCGAGCCATCGCACGACTTTCGTCGTCACACCCGCGTCGTTCCGCCGCGTGCATCAGCCGTACTTCTACGGTCAGGGATTTTCACAGACGGATAACGTTGACGAACGATAGTGGCGTGGACGAAGGGGGTTATCTCATGTTCACGTTTAAAACGAGCGATCAGAAGGAAGTGCGGCGTTTCCGGATCGCCCAGTTCAATGGCAGGACCGCAACTGCGCGTTCGGCCGGATCGGCCGTCACCGGCCACGTTCGTTCGATCGTGGAAATCAAGGCGAGCATCCCGGCAGCCTGGACCATCACCATCATTCCGGAACAGCCGAAGCCCAAAGCCCTCTCGCGGCCGGCGCCTCGCGCACACGCCTGCGCGGAAGATCAGTGCTGAGCGACGGAATGGACTGTCGCGCGGTTTGACCCGACAGTCCGCAATCCCACAAATCGAGACGTTGAAGTCCCGCGCGTTCGACCGCGCATGGCTGCGTCGACATCTGACAGAAATCAGGCGGACTGCAGCAGCGCCTTGCGAACGAGGTCTGCGGTATTGCGGGCGCCGAGCTTGCGCATGGCCTCGGCGCGATGGCTCTCGAACGTCCTTGGGCTGATATTCATGCGCAGGGCGCCCTGCTTGTTGGAACAGCCTTCGCTGATCAGGCTCAGCACCTCGCGCTCGCGCCTGGTCAGCGGCTTCTGGCCGGACTCAGAGGCGAACATCGCGCGCGGCTTGCGGTCAGCATCCCTGCCGCGGGCGGCCGGGTTCTCCGCGCCCGACTTGCCATCGGGCTGCGGCGCCGGCTGAGCGGCCGACAACTGCTTGACCATCGCGCAGACGCGTTCGGTTTGCTGAATCGCATTCTCCACCACCTGCTGCAGGTAGACGCGATTGCCTGACGTCTGGGCGAATTGATGGCTGTGTTGCTTGATTTCGTTCATGTAGAGCAGCAGTGCCGTGAGGGCCCCGTTCAACTGCCGCGCGATCTCCGCTTCCGCCCCGTCCGTCGCGCGGGCGCGCGCGCCAGAGATCTGGACGATCTGGTCTTCGAGAGGCGTGATGCTGTCCACCTTCCTTGAGAAGTGCGTATCACCGGCCCGATGGTCTTGCCCCGACATATAACTAATTTATCGGTTCCATTCCCCCTCATGGTTAATTTCAGCGCCAGTAAGAATACGGTAAAAATCGGGCTTTTTCCGGAAAATGATCGGAATTCGGCAAAAAATACCTGAAAATGCCGCCTGATTTTAAGATTTCCGGTTGATCTCCGGACAAGCGGTAGGGAATCGGCGTAGGCACCACCGAGATTCCGCTGAGATTACATTTGCCTTCTTAATACCTTCACCGGCCTCCGGCAGGCCTGCACGACCGCCCCCGTGGATGGAACCCAACCCGCGATTTCCGCGGCGGAGCGGCTCGAAACGCGACCGACACCGCCGCGCACGACAAGGCGCGTCAGGCGGGCGAATATTCAAGGAAGAGAGTTTGAGGATCAGACGAGCCGGGAGATCTGTTCCTCGGTCACCACGCGCTCGATGTTTTCGGTCTTGCTCTTGATGCGATAGCGCGGACGGCCGTCGGCCTCGATCGGCAGGCAGGTGACGATGGTGTAGACGCTGCGTTCCTTCGCCGTGGCGCGGCCCTGCGGCCCCTGCTGCTGATGATGAACGTCGTCATTGATCGCAAAATTGTGGGCCATCAGCGCTCTTTCCGGTGAAGATGGGCTTTTAGTCCCGACAGCCTGACAAGGCAACAGAACGTTCGTCGGACGGGCTCCGGACAATCACGGGGTTCCAGCCGCCAACAGCACCTTCCGCTTGGCTACCCGCGCGACCGATTTTCCGATCGCCGGACCGGACAGAGCACCGTCGCGTAGAGACTCGCCGACGTATTCGGCGATGGCAGCCATTTCCTGCTCCTGATCGAACAAATTGTTGCCGATGCAGAGCATGTCCATGCCGGCCTTGAGCGATCGCAGGCTGGCCTCCCGCGTGCCGATCGCCTGCTGCAATCCCTGCATCTGCATGTCGTCTGTGATCAGAAGCGTATCGGGAAGGCGCCTGCGCAGACGGCCGAGCCCTGCCGCGGACAAGGTCATCGGATTGCCGGCATCCCATTGACGGACGATGGCGTGGCTGACCAGCACCGCATCGCCGAACATCTTCGGGGCCAGCGAATAGAACAGTTCTTCCTGCTCGGGACGCAGGGCATCGGAAATATCCATGAACTCGTGATGCGAATCCACCACCGCGCCACCGATGCCGGGAAAATGTTTCAGGCACAGGCCGATGCGCTCTGCCTGCGCAACCTCGCTCATCAGCAGCGCATTGGCTTCCACCTCGGCAATGTCGGCGGAGTAGGAGCGCTTGATCCTGCCGATGTTGGGATTATCAGGATTGTAATCGACATCGATCACGGGCGCGAAATCATAGTGGATGCCGAGCCGCCGCATCTCCGCGAAACCTGCGGTGAGGATTCCGCGCTTTTCATCCGACGCGAGACGGTTGAATTCCCTTGCGCTGGGCAACGGCGCGAAACCGCGGCTCTCCTTCAGCCGCCGCACCAGGCCGCCCTCCTGGTCGATGAACACCATCGGAGCGGAAGGCAGCGCGGCGATCTCGGCGCAAAGCGCGCGCAATTGGTCCGGCGAATGGATGTTGTTGTCGTATTCCCGCGTCCGGCAGGAATAGTCGAACAGGATGACGCCGCCGAGGCCATAACGGCTTGCGAAATCCCTCAGCCATGCCGGGACGGTCTTGCCGAAGAAGCCGAGGATGAAGAGTTCCCCGATGTCATTCATTGTGGCGGCCTTCCCGGAACAAGAAAAAATGTTGGCTTCGGGCCAATGTATCAGCGCAATTGGCCCGCGTCCGCACGCCTTGTGCAGCCAGCCAATCGAAAACCGCGTTCCGGCTCCGGCAAACCTGAAATGTGACGCGTCGCACATCTTCTCGCACGCTGGTCGGCTAGGTCTCGGTTCACGAGAGGCGTGTGGGGGACTTGGCCCGCGTCAGCCGCTCGACCCGTATGAGATGTGCTGCTTGCGCAACAGCGCAGGCGATCGCTTCCGAGACGAAGAGCAAGCTGAAGGCGTGTACAGGCCATGCGTCACATCCCTGGTTTCCGATCGAACACCCCAATCCCGAACCGGTCATTGCGGCCCGGATTTCGATCCGCGATTTCGCAGGGCCTGAAGCGGGCAGTTGTCGCAGCCGCTTGCTGTTGCGCAGTGCTGGGTGACCTCCGCACGGCTGTTGCCGACCCTGCCTCCGATCGGGACATGGCCAATCGCTACGAGCAATCAGCGCAAGCGGGCGATGATGATGCCCAGTTCTATCTTGCAGCGCTCTATGCAACAGGCGCCGGCCGTCAGCGCAGCGACGCGGAGGCCTTTCGCTGGTTCCTGCGCGCTGCCGATCAGGGGCACTCCCACGCCATGTTGATCGTTGCCGGCCTCTATGCGAGCGGGCGCGGCACCGCGAAGGACAATGTGAAGGCCTATAGCTGGGCCTACATCGTCTCCTCGGCGAGCAAGGTCGACGAGTACCGCAACGGTGCGCAGCAACTGATGTCGCTGCTCATGAACAGGATGACGAGCGACGAGATCGGCCGTGCCGTGGTGGCGGCAAGAGCCTGGCGCGCCGTTCGGACGGCCGGCGTGGGCAAGACTTCGGGAATCGAAAGAGCTGCAGAGAATTCGCCGGATCAATCCGCGCCGGCTCCGCCCCCACCCGCAGCCGCGGTCGTGCAGCCGGCGACCACGGCCACGTCGTCGACCGCGGTCTCGCAGCCCGCACCATCATCCGGCATCACGACGTTGCCTGCACCCAAAGCCACCCCGGAACCGGCCGCGAAGAATGCAAGGAGAGACGATGCGCGTGATCTGCTCGACCAGGTTCCAACGGGCCTGCGCAAGCGGTTCGGCTTCTAATTCACAGGACGCGTCATGAAAATTCAGAAACCCCTCATCGCAACCGCGATTCTGGCCATCGCCGCGGCAGCGGCCGGCTATTACGGCTATTCCCGCTTCCTTCATCCGTCGCTGGTGACCACCAGCATTGCGAGCCTCGCGCCGGTTTCCGAAGCCGTTTACGGAACCGGCACCGTCGAGCCCGAACGCTGGGCCAAGGTGGTGCCGCTGCAGCGCCGCCGGCTGGTCGAGCTTTGCCGATGCGAGGGACAGGTGGTCAAGGTCGGCCAGATCCTCGGCCGCCAGGACGACGCCGAGGAGCGCAGCGCGCTGGATCAGATGGAAATCAATCGAGGCCAGCTCGAACGCGACCTGGCACGCGCCGAGAAGGATCGCGACAAGAGCGACGCCGCGCGCACCGAATACGAGCAGCGCTGGACCAGGCTTGAGGAAGCAAAATCTCGGATCGCCGCGCAGAAGGTCCGTCTCGACTCGCTGCTGCTGAGAGCCCCGCTCGACGGCATGGTGTTGCGGCGCGACGGCGAGGTCGGCGAGATCGCGGGCCCCACCGACGTCCTGTTCTGGGTGGGACCGCCTGCCCCGATGCAGGTCGTTGCCGAGATCAATGAGGAAGAGATCAACCGCATCGCCGCCGGCCAGAAGGCTTTGCTGCGAAGCGAGGCGTTCCCCGGAAGGGTCCTGCGAGCCACCGTCTCCCAGATCACGCCCAAGGGCGACCCGACCCGAAAGACCTTCCGCGTCTATTTGCGGCTGCCGCAGGATACGCCGCTGCGGATCGGCATGTCGGTCGAGGCCAACATCATCTTCCGCGAAAAGCAGGCGGCGATCGTCGTGCCGGCGGAAGCCGTCGCCGGCGGTTCGGTTCAAACGGTCGACGACGGCCGGATCAGCCGCGTGCCGGTGACGGTCGGCGTCCGCGGCAGCCGCAACGTCGAGATCATCGGCGACATATCCAGGGGCACCCCCGTGCTTTCGCCGGCACGCACGGATCTTGCCGACGGCGCCAGGGTTCGCATCGACAACATCCCGGCCAGGACCGAGGAGCCCGCGGCCGTGAGCGAACCGATCGATCAGCCTGGCGCAGTCGTCGACGCTGCCGTGGTAGCCGCGGCCACCGCAGCTCCCTCGGATCCCGACGACGCCGTGATTTCGGCAGCGATGACCGCGCACATCGATTCCGTAGTCAATGACGCGCGTCGCAGCATGATCAGCAACAGCAGGTAGCCGCCGTGAAACTCCTGTTCAACATCGCATGGACCCATGTCAGCACCCGGGTGCGGCAGACCCTCGTCGGCATGGCCGGCGTGGCCATGGGCGTCGGCTTCACGATCATGATGGCGGGCCTGATGCAGGGTTCGCAGCTCGACTTCCTGCGGCAGCTGGTCGACACCATGCCGCATATCACGATCGAGGACGAGCGGCGCTCGGTGCCGACGCAGCCGGCCGACCAGGAATATGCGGCGGTCCAGATGTCCGAGATCGCCAATGTCGGCAAGCGTCCCGGGATCAAATATCCGGAATCGGTGATGAGTTCGCTGCGCTCCTGGATACCCGGAGACGTGGCGCCCTCGGCGAAGTCCACCGCGATCATCAACCACGGCGGCGCGCGCATCGGCGTCAGCCTGACCGGCATCGATCCCCGCCGTGAAGTTCACGTCTCGAAACTGGCCTCGCAGATGCGCGAGGGAAAGCTCGAGGACCTTTCGCGCGTGCCGAACGGCATCGTCATGGGCGAGGCACTGGCCGAGAAACTCGGCGTGAAGACCGGCAACACCGTCCTCCTGATCGGCGGCCAGGGCATCCAGCTGAATTCGACGGTGGCCGGACTGTTTCGCTCCGGCCTGAAGAGGGTCGATGAAAGCCAGATCTATTCGTTGATGGGGCCGGCGCAGATCGTGATGGGGCAAAGCGGGGTCGTCAACCAGCTGCGCCTGCGGTTGAACGATCCCATGCTGGCGCAGAAGGTCGCGGCCCAGGTCGAAGCGCAGACCGGCTACAAGTCCGTATCCTGGCAGGAAGCCAATGCCGATTTGCTGTCGTCCTTCACCGTGCGCGATTTCATCGTGCTCACGGTGATGGGCGCGATGTTGCTGACATCCTCCTTTGCCACCTACAACATCATCTCGACGATCACGCACGAGAAGCGCCAGGACATCGCGATCATGAAGTCGCTGGGCATGCGCGAGTATGCGGTGCGACGGATCTTCATCATCGAAGCCGCCATCATCGGCGTGGTCGGCATTCTGTTCGGATGGGTCCTCGGTTACCTACTCTGCTACGGCTGGTCGAAGATCACGATCTTCAATCCGCTGACAGGTACGACCGTTCCGTTGTCGATCTATTATTCGCCGACCCACTATTTGGTCGTCGGCGGCATATCCCTTCTGTGCTGCGTGGGCGCGGCCTATTTCCCAGCGCGCAAGGCAACGCGCGTGCAGCCGGTTGAAATCATTCGGGGGGCGTCATGACCGAGGTCGCATTGCAGGCGGTGGAGCTGGTTCGCCGCATCGAGGGCGCGGTTTCGCACACCCTCGTCAACGGTATCGATCTTGCGGTGAAGAAGGGCGAATTCGTCGCCATCACCGGGCCGTCGGGATCGGGCAAATCGTCGCTGCTCTATCTGCTGGGCCTGCTCGATGCTCCCAGCGAAGGCGAGGTCATCATCTGCGGTCAGCCGACCTCGAAATTGTCGGAGTCGGACCGGGCCGATGTCCGGCTGACCAAATGCGGCTTCGTGTTCCAGTTTCACTTCCTGCTGCCCGAATTCACCTCGCTCGAC
>DATCXE010000619.1:0-4152 GCA_036565985.1 Bradyrhizobium sp. | reverse complement strand
TGGTGTTCCGCCGGAAATCGTGCTGGTGACGCTGGGCGGCGGACATGGGCCGGCGGTGGCGTAGCCTCTCTCGTCAGCTCGGGCTACATTCCTGGACAATAGGGGTAGCCGAGATGAGAATCACTATTTCAATCGACGACCAATCGTTTGCAAATGTGCAGCGGCTAGTTGGCGTTGCGGAAAAATCTGCTGTCATGCGAGCAGCATTGGAGGCCCTTGTTGAGCGCGAAGCCGGTCGTAGACCAATAAGGGCAGGCCGCAAGGGGCCGGATGCAAAAGCGCTGCCACGCCGTCGCTCCTAGTCGCGCACCAAGGGCAAACAACTCGAATGACTATCTCTCTCGACGGCAACATCCGCGACGGCCGCCATCACATGCAGGTCCGCGTCTACTACGAGGATACGGACTTCAGCGGCATCGTTTATCACGCCAACTACCTGCGCTTCATGGAGCGCGGGCGCACCAACCATCTGCGGCTGATGGGGGCCGAGCAGCACGCGCTGTTCGAGCAGGCGCATGAGGAATCGCCCGGCTTCGCCTTCGTGGTCCGCTCGATGCGGCTCGATTTTATGCGCCCGGCGCGGATGGACGACGTGCTCGACGTGGTGACATGGCCGGTCGCAGTGAAGGGCGCTTCGATCACGCTGGCGCAGGAGGTGCGGCGCGGCGGCGAGGTGCTGGTCAGGGCCGAGGTGCGCGTCGCCTTCATCAGCGAGGGACGCGCAAAGCCGATTCCGAAGTCGCTGCGGCTCCTGATGAAGGCCGATCTGGAAACGTGATCGGCCGATAGGCGGGTGCCTATCGACTCCTTCAGGCAACGCGCTAGATTTGTGCGCTCACCAGCCGCCGAGGGTCACCATGTCGCGTCCACCGCTTCCGCCGTTCACGAGAGAGACCGCCGCGCAGAAGGCGCGCATGGCGGAAGACGCCTGGAATTCACGCGATCCCGAGCGCGTCGCGCTGGCCTATACCGAGGACAGCCGCTGGCGCAACCGCTCCGAAGTGTTTGAAGGCCGCCCCGCCATCGTAGCCTTCCTGACGCGCAAATGGGCGAAGGAGCACGACTATCGCCTGATCAAGGATCTCTGGGCGTTCGACGGTAATCGCATCGCGGTGCGCTTTCAGTACGAATGGCATGACGGCGCCGGGCAATGGTTTCGCTCCTACGGCAACGAGCAATGGGAATTCGACGAGCACGGCCTGATGCGCCGGCGCGAAGCCTCGATCAACGACATCGCGATCGCCGAGAAGGATCGCCGCTTTCACTGGCCGGCCCCAGGGCCGCGCCCGGCCGATGTGCCGGGGCTGGGGGAAAGCCCGTTTTAGATGCCATGTCGTCCCCGCGAAGGTGGGGACCCATACGCCGAGGCTTCTCGACTTACGCGCGGTATTCAACGACTTCCCTAACCAACGAGCGCCGCGGAGTATGGGTCCCGGCTTTCGCCGGGACGACGTGGTGAGAGATATCGCTTACGCCGCCGCCTTATGCCGTGCGAGTTCGGCCTTGTAGAGTTCGAACTCCTCGGCGACGGCCCTCGCGATGCTGGGACGGGTGCGCAGCCTTTCGTAATAGGCTTTCACGTTCGGCCATTTCGCCAGTTCGATCGGCGGGGTCGCCATCGTCCAGTTGATCACGGTGACGAGGTAGGCGTCCGCCACGCTGAAATGGTCGAGCAGGAATTCCCGACCCTTCAGGTAGTTGTCGAGATAGTCGAGACGGGAAAGCCCCTTGCTGAGCACGTGGGACTTCATCTCCGCGGGCGCCGTCTTGTCGAGCACCGGCACGAACAGGCCCTTGTGCAGTTCGGTGCCGATGAAGCAGAGCCATTGATGCAGCCGGCTGCGTTCCATGCCTGACGCGGCCGAGATGCCGGCGTTCGGAAAGCGGTCGGCAACGTATTGCAGGATCGCGGCGTTTTCGGTCAGCACGATCCCGTCGTCGGTGCGCAGCGTCGGCACCAGCCCGAGCGGATTGACGCCGCGAAAATCCGAACCGTCCTTCTGCACCACCTTGGTCTTGGGATCGACCTCGAGATAGTTGGCCTCGGTGCCGGCTTCGTACAGGGCGATCCGGGTTGCCAGCGAGCAGGCGAGCGGCGAGAAATAAAGATCCATGGGTTGCCTCCTTGGCGGTTGATCAATCGCGGCCGGCAACAGAGGCGGGCGGCATTGATTTTTATACTGTTCCGCATAATATAAATCCGGTCAAGGAATTTATTGCGAGATGGTACAAAAAAGTAAAAAGCCTCCGGTGGCGAAGATCGATAGCCCTGTGCCACCCAAGCGCCGGGGCCGGCCGCGCGCCTACGAGCCCGAAGTCGCGCTCGGCAAGGCGCTCGATCTGTTTCGCAAGGATGGGTTCGCGGCGACCTCGCTCGATGATCTCTCCGCCGCCACCGGGATGAACCGGCCGAGCCTTTACGGCGCGTTCGGCGACAAGCGCGAACTCTACATCAAGAGCTACCGGCGCTATCGCGAGGACGCGCGCACCGCCATGGCCGGCATTTTCCGCGACGAACTGCCGATTCGGCAACGGCTGGCGCGCATCTATGCGGTAGCGCTCGACATCTACCTTTCTGGAGATGCCGGTCCGCGCGGCTGCTTCACGGTGATGACCGCGGCCTCAGAGGCGGTGTCCGATCCCGATATCCGCGCCATGGTGCTGGAAGGCTTTGCTGAACTCGACAGGGCTTTTGCGGCCTGTTTCCGGCGTGCCAAAGAGAAGGGCGAGTTGCCCGCGAGCGCCGATCCTGCCGTGCTGGCGCTACTCGCCTCCGCGACTGTCCACACCATCGCCATCCGCGCCCGCGCCGGGACCCCGCGCGCGGAACTCGAAGCGATCGTCAATGGCGCACTCGACGTGATGGTGGGGCCTTAGCCCGTCATTCCGGGGCGATGCGAAGCATCGAACCTCAGGTGCGCAATTGCGCACCGGGGAATCTCGAGATTCCGGGTCTGGTGCTGGCGCACCATTCCGGAATGACGGAGCAACTAATACCCCCGCTTGCGATCCACCACATTCTCCAGCGCGCCGCCGGCCTCGAAGCGCTCGATCTGCTGCGCGACGTATTTCGATATTTCGTCGGGATCGGTGTCGGCGGCGTTGTGCGGGGTGAGCACCACCTTTGGATGGGTCCAGAACCGGCTATCCGCCGGCAGCGGTTCGGTGCCGTAGACGTCGAGTGAAGCGCCGCCGAGCGTGCCGTCGTCGAGGCATTGCAGGATGTCAGCCTCGTTCTGCAGCCCGCCACGCCCGGCATTGATCAGAACCGGCGCGCCGAGCGGGCTGTTGCGACTGAGTTTCGTAAACAGCGCGCGATCGAGAATGTGTCGCGTCTCCGCTGTCAACGGCAGCAGGCAGACCAGGATGTCGGTCCGCCGCAGGAACGTTTCGATCTGTTCCTCGCCATGAAAGCAATCGATGCCGTCGATGGTCTTCGGGCTCCGGCTCCAGCCGGCGACGCGAAAGCCCAGCCGCTTGAGCGCGTCAGCCGCATCGGCGCCGAGGGTGCCCAGCCCCATGACACCGACCGAGATCGCGCCCGCCGCCCATTGCGATTTCGGCGCCCAGCGCTTTTCGCGCTGCGACTCCCTCAGGTAAAGTTCCTGCCGGTGATGCATCAGCACATGCAGCACGACATATTCCGTCATCCGCGCCGTGAGGTCGCCGACCGCGACGCGCACCAGCGGCACATCGGGCAATGAGCGATCGACCATCAAGGCATCGACGCCGGCGCCGAGATTGAAGATCACGCGCAGATTGGGAAATCCGGCCAGTTCGCCCGGATGCGGCTTCCACACCGCCGCATAGTGCACCTCCGCCGGGTCGAACGACGCATCCGGCAGCAGCAGCACGCGGCGATCATTGCAGACATCGTCGAACCGGCTCTTCCAGCGCTGCTGCGACCAGTTCTCAGCCCCGCCATGCACCAGCAAGGCAAGCGCACCTTTTTTCATTGTTGCTCCCTTCGCACCGCCGACCTTGCGCATCGGAAGGTCGGCGTGACCCGCCTCACATAATCGATCGCGTCGTTTGTCTATCGTCATTTCATCAAACAAGGGAGACTTCACATGCGCAAATTGATCCTGATTTCGGCCTTCGTTCTGGCCTCCGTCTCGGTGCAGGCCGTCGAAGCCCGCGAACTGATCCTGG